>JAPKBI010000079.1 GCA_028823475.1 Halioglobus sp.
AGATTGGTCCGCCTGCTTGTTGCCAGCAGTGGCGATATCTGGGTGCTTACCAAGCATGGGCTCATTCTCTATGATCGAAGATTTAGTAACACTGCTGAGTGGATTAACCAGCCCAAGCTGATTGAAATAGTCGGTAGGCCACAAGCCATTGTAGAAGATGAGCTCGGGAATATTTGGGTCGGAGGGACCCTGGGCCTTGCAATCATTGATCTTCGAGCACAAGCCGTTTCATCCTTTAACCTTGCAGCTGTTGGCCTATCGGAGAATTCAAGCATAACGGCACTTGCAAAAAATGGCAGCAGCCTGATTATCGGCACTAGCACAGGCGATCTAGCAGTATCAGACCTGAATACAAAAGCACCGCGGGGCAACACGATACTTAGCAAAAATGATATAGGCTATATATCCGCTCTCTTGATGCACGAAGACCTCTTAATCATTGGCTCCGATCGTGGAATCTTTGCCTCTGATAGCCATCTGGCGTTCTTAACGAACTTAGGCGACACGCCCACAGGGCCATCAAACCCTGCAATCTCTTGCCTCTCTCAAGATGGAAAGTCTGTATTAGTGGGGACAATCAATGGCCTAGACATATTGTCTTTTTCTCCATTTGAGTTATTCGATTATCACAACAGCGGCGTAGATAATGACGTCCTTGCGTTTGAGCAGGACAGCAATGGTCGCATTTGGGTCGGTACATACTCCGGCCTGTACTTCTTCGATAAATCTGAAAATAGTCATTCACAATTTGAACTAGCCACAGATACGTATGCTCTGGAAAATAAAAGAATTGCCACAATAGCGGCAAGGAAAGATGACCTATGGCTAGGTCTTCTTCAAAATGGCGCTCAAGTGGTCGATAGTACGACCGGGAATTACTGGACGCCAAAAACAAATCACTCTGATGAAATGACCATAACAAAAATATTGCTAGGCATCGATGAGGAAAAAACATGGATCGCAAGCTATAATCACGGATTGTTCCTTGTCACTTCCGAGGGAACTCGTTCTTATCTAGAAAACCAATCCCTGCCAGAGAAATCTATCACAGGATTATTTCGATCAAAGGCGGGGATATTACTCGCGGTTTCTGAGGAAAAAATTTACCTTCATGACTCCGCTAATGATCAATTTGTTGAACAACTATTTGAATTCCCACTAGAGAAAGTTCGCCCCGTTATATATTCCTTTGGTCAAGCTGAAAACCATGATATCTGGATTGGGACCAAGGATCATGGGCTCTTTCTCTGGCGACAAATTGATCAAATCGAAAATAAATTTCATGTGACACGAGCACGAGGAGGCGTAGGCCTAGCAACTTCAACTATATATGGCATAGAAATTGATTCAGAAGGCAATCTGTGGTGCTCGACCCAGAACGGAGTTATCAAACTTGATCATGAAGGCCAGTTGATACAAAGGTTTACCAAGGCTGACGGATTGCAGGGCAATGATTTTTCATTGGCTGCGTCCTTCAAAGACCGAGACGGCCGCATCTACTTCGGTGGCGTAAACGGATACAACAGATTTAACCCACGTGAAGTCGTGATAGACACCTTAGTTTCGCCAATGAGGCTAACTGATATTAGGCTTCCAGGTAATGCCGAGGCAGGGCTAGGCTCCGTCTCGGATCTTACGTCACTAGTACTGACTCACAGCGATCGCTTCGTTACATTCCAATTTAGCGTTCTGGACTTTATTCATCCTGAGAGGAATCAATTTCGCTATATACTCGAGAATTTTGATGCTAACTGGATCAATAGTGGAAGCAGAAATACAGCTACTTATACAAACCTCCCAGCGGGCGAATACATCCTGCGCATTCAAGGCGCAAACTCAGCGGGAATCTGGAACCGCGAAGGCATCACTCTCAACATCCAAGTACTGGCAGCGCTTTGGGCTCGCTGGTGGGCGTACTGTATCTACACCATCTTAACGGGTGTTCTTATTTGGGGGCTACATCGTATCTACCAGAGCTATGCGACTAAGAGGAGATCAAAAGAGATCGCAAAGGAGATGCTTGAATATCAAAACAGGTCCCACGATGAGATGCAGGAGCAACTGGAACTACAAGACGAGCTAATTCAATCCGCTTATCAGCATAGCCAGACAATATTGTCTTTGATGAATGACTGCATCTCGTATCAAGTCAACGGCATTCCGGTCGAGGTACAACACGACTTTACGCGGGGGGGGGCTAAGCGAGTAGCTGCGTTATCGAGCTTGGAACATTGCCTTTATTATCAAGCCGGAGGCCCTGTGGCAAATCTTAAAAAATACACTGACTCTACTCTGACAGCCCTGTTAGAAAATTCATCCGTGACTGCAGAGACTATTATCACTATAAATGAGGTTTCTTCCACACCGCTTTTCGCAGAGCTGGCATCACCATTATCCATCATAATCTATGAACTTCTGGAAAACTGCATTCAACATGCCTTTGAATCTAGCTCATTGACGAACTACATTCACATAACCATGACGTCAAAACTCATCAAGGGATCATCAACTTGGAACCTTGAGTTATCGGTGTGCGACAGTGGCATCCGTGAAAGAGTTAATATCGAACGCTTTTCAGGCGGACATTCTGGTATCGCTATCGTACAATCGATAGTGAAAAAACTAGGGGGTTATGTAACGTTCTCGCGCGAGACCGGCACTATAGTTTCGCTACAATTCTTCAATTCTGGGCACCAAGAATGCTGAGCAAAAAAAACAGTTTCAAACTAGCAGGCCCATTCGTTGTAATGGTAGATTGTCCAAGCTTGAAAAGTTGTCTATCCTATTACGATTACGCGCCGGTCGTAGGTGTTTTTTTGAGATTAAAATTGAGCAAAAAATAGTGAAGAAAAACGAAATTCGGTTCCGATCTTTCGGAAAAGCGTGCCGTATCGCTATAGGGGATAGCAACGAAGGAGGCGCTGATCTGCTGGCTCTCTGTCAGGATGAGCTTACCAGGCTCGAAGAAAAGTTCAGCACGCACCTGCCGGGCAGCATTCCCAGTCAGATCAACCAAAGTAGCGGCACGGGGGCCTATATCCCACTGGATGCCGAGGCTCGCAGTCTATTTCACTATGTGGATGCACTCTGGGGCGAGAGTAGGCATATCTTTGATCCCACCACACGAATCATCAGCGATTGCTACGACAGCAGCGGCAAATTGCTTGCTTCTCAAGATCAGCTTGGGAAGATACTTAAGCTGGTTGGCTGGCGTAATCTCGAAATCACGTCCAAAGGCGCACATTTAGCCAATGCCGGTATGTTGATTGATTTAAACAGCTGTGTTCAGCCGTATGCGCTCGATTCGCTGCGAAAAATTCTGCTCAAGCACGGTGTCAAGAACGCTCTAATCGAAATGGATCAAGACGTCGTGACTATTGGCAAGCAACCCGATGGCGCTAATTGGCTAGTCGGGGTCCGCGTCCCACAGGGCTCTAGCGCAGCAATAGTGCGACTCAAGCTGAATCATAAGGGCTTTGCCTTGCGTGGTGATTTTGAACAAATAACACTGCATAACGGAGAGCGCTTCGGGCGCGCCCTGAGCCCCGTGGATGGACAAGCTATACCAGGCCTGCTCAGTGTTATTGTCATCGCCGAGAACTGTCTCACCGCCTGCAGTGCGGCCAGTATAGCGCGCCTAAAAACCGAAGCTATCGGCATAAAATGGCTGGAAGCATTGGGATTACCCTGGATGGCAGTAGATCGACAGCTGAAGTGTCACGGACCTTTGGCTCGAAAGGCCTAATGTCCAGTAAATAGTGGGCTGCGTTTCTCACGTTTGGCCGTAAAACCCTCCTGAAGATCGTGTGATTCCAAGCACACCCTCGACAACTCCAGTGCGATTTCAGGGTCAACGCCACCGTCAGCGGCCAGCCCGATAATGCGCTTCATTGACTGCACAGCCAAAGGTGCGAGGCCGGCGATATGCCCAGCAAAGTCATTCGCAAACTCATCGAGATTACTCGGCGACACCAGATGGTCCAAAAAACCAATCTCTAATAAAGCGTTCGCGTTGAACTCTTCAGAAGCAACCAATATTCGCTTCGTTAACCTCACGCCAAGGCAGCGAATAAAATGATTTATACCGGCCAATGGATAACAAAGGCCAATCGCAGCGGCAGGTACTCTCATCCGACTCCCCTCTACACCGATACGGAAATCACAGCTCATAGCAAGCTCTGCCCCTCCCCCGAAGACATCACCATTCATCGCGCAGACGGTAGGAATTGACAAGTCAGCCAGTTGACACGTCATCTTTTGAAAAGCGTCATCACTGATCTGGCCGTCACTTAATTCCTGCAAAGACGCACCTGCGCAAAATGTTTTTGTACCCGCGCCGGATACGATTAATACCCGCACTGCGTTGTCAGCCGCCACTTCAGTCAAGCGGTCCTGAATGCCGTCTAACTGCTCACGACCCAGCGAATTATGTCGTTCTGAATTATTAAGTACCAAACGGCCTATATGGCCACTACGACTGTACAGAATTGTATCTGTCATTGGATTGTCACCACTGATTAAAGGCGATAGTCTGGCACAGCTGCACAATGCCCGCCACCATCACTCCAAGACTGGAGCACGGGCTTTAAGATCGATAATAGTGAGTATAATATGGCAATCGACGCGATGAAAAAACGCTGTGCATGGTGCGGCGATGACCCGCTCTATGTTGCCTATCACGATACAGAGTGGGGGGTTCCGAAGCACGATGATCGTACCCTGTTCGAATTTCTAATTCTAGAAGGGGCCCAGGCCGGTCTCTCTTGGATTACCATACTACGCAAGCGGAATGGCTACCGTGAACTGTTCGACCACTTCGATGCCGAAAGAGTCGCCTATTACAGTGATGCCGAGCTGGATGAACGGCTACAAAATCCGAAGATAGTCCGCAACCGGCTCAAAGTGTACGGTGCGAGAAAGAATGCCCGAGCTTTTCTAGACGTGCAGCAAGAATGGGGGAGTTTTTCTGACTATATATGGGACTTCGTCGATGGCCGGGCTGTACAGAACAATTGGGGCTCAATGCGCGATGTTCCTCCGACCAGCGACATTTCTAACCAGCTGAGCAAAGACATGAAAAAGCGAGGGTTTACTTTCGTCGGACCGATCATCATGTATGCGTATATGCAAGCCACTGGTATGGTAAATGATCATACTAAAGACTGTTTCCGCCATACTGAGTGTCTGGGCATGACATGAGCTGCTTAACTCAGCATTGAGATGGTAGAATATAGCCTCAGTTGATGAGTGCATCACGTGTCCGCTTCCCCACCCAATAAGCCAACCTCGACAAACCGGTCCGTCTGGCGTCTGGCATGGCCCAATATTCTCTCTAACCTACTGTTTACCACGGTGGGTTTACTGCACATAAAAATAGTGGCTCAGTTGGGTACGACCTCCGTCGCAGCCGTAACGACCGGTCACCGCGTATTCTTTCTGATCCAGGCGATTTTAATGGGTGTATCGGTGGCCAGCACCGCCATGGTTGCGCGCAGCTGGGGGGCACAGCAGGCCAAGCAGGCCGAGATCGTCACATGGACATCCATTGTGATATCTGTGGCACTGGCAGCTGTGCTGAGTATACCGATACTTCTGGCGCCAGAGGCTATCGCAGGAATCTTCGGTCTGGACGAGGAGACGACTGCTCTCGCGGCCAGCTTCATCTTCTGGTTGGGCTTGTTCAACGTTTTTTCTGCCATCAGCATGATGCTTAGCACCGCGCTTCGAGCGACTGGGAACGTCATCACGCCCCTGTGGTTTCTACTGTTCAGTTCTATCTTCAATGTAACTTTTGCTTACCTGTTGGCATTTGGCATCGGCCCTCTGCCCAAGCTCGGGGTTACTGGCGTCTCCCTCGGTGGGAGTTTTGGCGCCTCAATCATTACCATGATCTTCTTTTTTGCTTGGTGGCGCGGTCATTTTAATCTAAAGCCGACAAAACGAAAAAGTATCGATTGGGCAACGTCAAAACAGATGATTAAGATCGGCTTACCCCCGGTCGCGGAACAAGGCATTGTGCAATTGGCATTTCTCGCGTTCTTTGCCATCGTGGCACATTACGGAACCGCGGCTTACGCCTCTTACGGTATTGGTATTACCCTAGTGGCATTTCCGATTGTCATAGGGTTCGGCTTCGGCATTGCTACTGCCACTCTTGTGGGTCAGCAAATGGGCGCAGGGGAACCAGACCTGGCCGTACTGGCTGTCGCTCGCTCGCTGCGCATGGCGCTGGCATCAATGATTCTATTATCCATTTTGCTAGCGACGTTCGCAGAGGAACTGGCAAGTTTCATGATCGACGACCCTGAGGTTATTGAGCTGACGGTAGTATTTATGTACCTCATCGCTCTGGCCCAACCGCTGATGGCCTGTGAGTTCACTCTAGGGGGAGCCTTACGGGGGGCAGGCGATACCAGATTTCCACTTATTGCGACCTTTTGCGGTATTATCTTTGGGCGCCTAATTCCGGCGCTGGCCTTCATGTGGCTCGATTTTTCTGTTTACTGGATATTCTCAGTAATGGTTCTAGACTACGCTATCAAGGCCAGTTTACTGTCTTATCGTTATCGCTCTCGCAAGTGGCTTGATATAAAAATGGACTTGCCAGCCTAGCAAACGCCGCACACTAGTGTAGACAGAGCCCAAAATAATACTTAAAGTTGGAATCGTAGAATTAGCAGTAGGTCTGTCGCCCTACCTCGCCGGAACCCTCGAATGAAAGCAGACACACTTTCCGCTAACAGCGGCAGCCCTTCACCATTTAATCGCAGCATCCAGCACGATGCGAAGCGCATCGCCATTCTGTCGCAAGCGGCGAGGCTATTCAATTACAAAGGCTCACGTGCGACCACGTTACATGATATCGCGGACAGCCTAGGCTTAACCAAAACAAGCCTGTACTACTATGTAAAAAACAAGGAAGACCTTATTTACCAATGCTACATGGCCGCTCTGGAACTTCATCACAGAAACCTAGATGAGATTGAGAGACGGCACGCTGGGGCTATGGACCGCGCATCAAACTATTTCCTCCAACATTTCGAAAACTGGCTTGCAGCTCAGGAAGGTAGGGCACCTCATATCGCCGCCCTGCTAGAAATTGCTGCGCTAAAGGGGAACCATCGCAAACACGTTGAGGCAAGCTACATACGCCTGTTTCAGCGCCTACGAGAGTATATCCGCCAAGGTATCACGGAGGGCTCCATCAGGGCCTGTGAGCCCACATCCACCATGCGCGCAATAGTGGGTTCCGTAGATTGGACGTTTTCTTGGCTACACAGCATTCCTAGAGAAAAGGTGAGGACCATCGCCAACGAGGCACTGGACATTATAACCAACGGTATTTGTGCCAATGAGGCGCCCTACTCTCCTGCTAAAATTTTTCACGAAAGCAAAGAATCAACGTGTCCAGAAGACTTTAATCGGGAAGAGAAAAATCGCCTGAAGCAGGAGGCATTCTTTAAAACAGGCACCCGCTTTTTCAACACGCAGGGGTTTGCCGGTACCTCTCTGGATGAGATTGCGGAGCACCTACATGTATCCAAGGGTGCGTTTTACTACCACATCAAAAATAAGGAAGATCTGCTGTTCTGCTGTTATAACCTCTCCCTAGATATTATTGAGGGAATTCATACGCAGCCCCCGCAATTTACAGGCACGGGCCTGGAAAAAGTAGAGCTGACATGCCGCCGTGTTTTCTATGTACAGAATTCTGACGCAGGCCCTCTGATACGCTACAACACAATCACTGCACTGCCAATGGAGCGCAGGCGACAGATACTCAAGCGTACCGATAAGAACAATGAGAATTTCGGTGCCTTTTTAAACGATGGAATAAAAGATGGCAGTGTGCGCCCGATCAATACCTTGATAGCGCAACATCTTATTACCGGGGCAATCAACGCCGCGATGGACATCAAACGGTGGCGCAAGGTCGACAACGTCGATGAGGCCGCGATTGACTACTTCGATGTTTTTTTTAACGGCTTACGACCGCGCAAAACCAGCTAACATTACGGAGCATATTTGTGGCAAGTGATCTAGATAAACTGCTCAAGTTTCTTGAGGTTGAGCAGATGGATAAGTATCTGTTTAGAGGGAACAGTCCTAAACGTCCATCGCGCGTGTTCGGAGGACAGGTGCTGGCACAGGCACTGAATGCAGCGATAAGGACCGTAGAGAAACGCTTTTTTGCCCACTCGATGCACGCCTACTTCCTGCGCCCAGGCGACCCCAAAAGGAGGATAATTTACGAAGTGGATCCCATTCGCGACGGTAAAAGCTTTACCACTAGAAATGTCATCGCCAGACAGGATGGCACTGCCATCTTCAGTACATCTATTTCGTTTCACATTGAAGAACCCGGCCTATCGCACCAGGTCGAGGCATTGC
>JAPKBI010000080.1 GCA_028823475.1 Halioglobus sp.
CCGGCGACTTCAGAATGAGATTTGCCCTCCATATACACTTTTGCGAGGATTTGGGCTTGATCGTTGGGCAGTTCATTGATCAGACCCCGAATCCTATCCCTACCGCGCTTTTGGTGCAGCACCATAAACGCTTCTTCGCTTTCTTGTGAGCCGGATACGTCGTCGGCTGAAAGCGGGGTGTCAAACTTCTGCAAGCGGCGAAATAGATCGGTTCGGCTATTACGCGCTATGGTATAGATCCAGGTACTGGCGGCGGCCTTTTCTGCGTTAAAAGCCCCCGCTTTTTGCCAAACCTTTAACATGACCTCT
The DNA here is from genome assembly GCA_028823475.1 of Halioglobus sp. GTDB lineage: Bacteria > Pseudomonadota > Gammaproteobacteria > Pseudomonadales > Halieaceae > Marimicrobium. The sequence continues at coordinate 310 of JAPKBI010000080.1, forward strand.
TGAACCAATTCGTCTGCGTTATTAGCGGAAAGCGTAGAACCTGACAAGGCGAAAGCCTTCATTAATGGAGCGAAATGTCTAAATAGCCGTGTGAAGGCTGCTCGGTCCTCATGTTGTCCAATTAAGGTAAGACACTCACTCCACTCATCCGTGCGTTTTCCATTAGGCTCGGTTTGCGAACTTGTCTCATCATCAAACTTGTCTGTCACAGTCATCATTCTCTGAGGCCTTAAATGAGTCAAAGAGTATACGCGTCAACAGGCAGATGGATCACTCCAATTTGTCATGATTTAGCCTATGATTAGGTTAATAACGCTCTACAGAAGGAAAATCCCTGTAAACTCTAGTCAAAACTGATCCATATATGGGCTGTTGGCGTATTCCGTTGATATAATCCAACGCCATAATAGGTGCCGGCAGTGAAAGAATTCCAACAATGAAGGTCGCCGTGATTGGCTCAGGCATATCGGGTCTAGCCTGCGCACATTACCTCAGCGATGAACATGAGGTCTGGGTTTATGAGGCAGCGCGCAAGATTGGCGGCCACACAGCCACCGTAGACGTAAAACTTGGCACCCGGCACTACGCTATTGACACTGGTTTCATTGTGTTTAATGACTGGACTTATCCTTGCTTCATTAAGTTGATGAACGAACTGGGCGTTTCTAGCAAGCCGACTGCCATGGGTTTTAGTGTGCGGGATCCTGAATCAGGTCTTGAATATTCTGGCACGAATCTCGATACTCTGTTTGCCCAGCGTCGTAATCTAGTATCTTTGCCTTTTATCGGCATGGTTCGTGATATCCTGCGCTTTAATCGCGAGGCGGGTGTTGACCTCGACGGCGGTAAAATCGAAGATAATGAAACACTGGGCGCCTACCTTATCAGAAAGGGCTACAGTGAAAAGTTTAAGCGCCATTACCTGGCTGCGATGGGTTCTGCCATCTGGTCCGCTGACTGTGACACCATCCTAGATTTCCCGGTTATTTTTTTCCTGAACTTTTTTCGGAATCATGGATTATTGTCGGTGAAAGACAGACCGCAGTGGCGTGTTATTGAAGGCGGCTCCAGGGAATATTTGCGCCCACTGTGTGCGCGCTTCTCAGAGCGTATTTCTGTCGGCAACGCGGTGGTTAGTGTCGCCAGGGATGCTGGCAAAGGAGTGACATTGACGATGGCAGATGGTCAGCGGCTACACTTTGATCAGGTCGTATTTGCGACCCACTCTGATCAGGCGCTGGCGCTATTGGAAGAGCCGTCTGCGTTAGAGACGGAAATTCTCAGCGCTATTCCCTACCAGACCAATGATGTTGTACTGCATACTGATGTTCGCATGCTGCCGCGCAAAACGAAAACATGGAGTAGCTGGAACTATACTCTCGGGGAAAGAGAGAATCGCGCGATTGTGACCTACAACATGAATATTCTGCAGGGCATTCAAGCGCCTGAAACATTCTGCGTCACACTGAATAATACTGCAGCGATCAATCCGCATAAGATTATAGGCCGCTTTGAATACGACCATCCGGTGTTCTCGTTAGAAGGGTGTGCCGCACAGCAGCGTTGGGACAAAATTAACGGCGTCGCCAGCACGTGGTACTGCGGCGCTTACTGGCAAAACGGTTTTCATGAGGACGGCGTAGTCAGTGCACTTCGCGTCGCGAGTGGGCTGAGTAGTAGGCACGTGGCAGCTGCTTGAAGTCACGTATCTACCAAGGTACTCTCCAGCACCGTCGGGCAGTGCCAGAGCGACATCAGTTCCAATATAAGGTTATTATGCCTTATGTGTGTCTAGACGAGTTGCCCCATATTTTTGCCAAAACACCGTTTTGGTCTGCCGCAGGTTGGGCCTTGGGTCAGTTTAGGCGTAGTGATTTTCTCGGTGATCCTGCGTTGCCTCTGCAAGATGAAGTGCGGCGACGAATACGCGAGGAAACCGGTGCTGACCATGCCGGCCCCATCTATTTATTGGCTAATTTGTGCTGCTTCGGTTTTGTGATGAACCCTATCGCATGCTACTACTGTTTTAATCACGATGAGACACGTTTAGACTATGTTGTAGCTGAGGTGAACAATACGCCGTGGAATGAGCGGCATAGTTATGTGCTTGAGGGTCCGGAGCAGGGCCGTTGGCTACGAACGATGTTTGATAAGCAATTGCATGTGTCGCCCTTCAACCCTATGAATATGCGCTATCGTTGGCGGAGTAATACGCCTGATCAGCGGCTGGTGTTGCACATGGAGAACTTATTAGAAGAGGAAAAGGTGTTCGAGGCCACCCTGTCCTTGTCGGCCCAGCCGATGTCTGCTGGCAACCTGAATAAGTTGCTTTTCCGTTACCCGCTGATGTCGGTGAAGGTAGCGCTTGCCATCTATTGGCAGGCTCTGAGACTCTACATCAAGGGAATGCCAGTCTATACACACCCCGCAAATAATGCGGCAGGAGCGAAGGATGAATGAGGGCAGTATTGGCGCGTTGCGTTTGCCACAGACGCGTAGCGCCAGAGTTGGCGAAAAAATAGCCAGGGAAGCCATATTTAAGTTTTTGGGTCAACTGCAGGTTGGCTCACTAACGCTGCATGAGGGTCCAAACAGTCATCATTTTGGTAGCGTAGACAAGCCACAGGAGCCGCAGGCGGAAGTGCATATACATAGCCCCGCTGTGTACTCACAAATGCTCACCGGGGGCTCGATTGGATCCGGTGAGGCGTATATGAAGGGTTATTGGTCTTCGCCTGATGCAATGGACGTTATGCGTATATTCAGTGCCAACCTTGTCTTACTTAATAACTTTGACGCGAGTCAGTCCGTCTTTGTAAAGCTGGCATTGAAGATTGCTCACCGTCTTAACCGCAATACCTACAAAGGATCGCAGTTAAATATTGCCGCTCACTATGATCTTGGTAATGAATTTTTTCAGCTGTTTCTTGATCCCGCAATGATGTATTCGTCGGCCTTGTTTTCTGACAAGTCTGCTAGTCTTGAGGTGGCATCGCAGACCAAGCTCGATGAACTCTGTCAGCAACTTGAATTAAAGCCTGATGATCATTTACTGGAGATAGGCACTGGCTGGGGTGGAATGGCGATACATGCGGCGAAGAATTTCGGTTGCCGAGTTACCACAACAACGATATCACAAGAGCAGTACGACTTCGCTTCCGCTAGAGTCACGGAAGAAGGGCTTGAAGGCCAGATTACGCTGTTGTGCGAAGACTATCGCAACCTCACCGGGGAATATGACAAGCTGGTCTCCATTGAGATGATTGAAGCTGTAGGTCATGATTTCTACCAGAATTATTTCCGCATGTGTTCTGGACTTCTCAAACCCAATGGGAAAATGGTGATTCAGGCCATTACAATGGCGGATCAGCGTTATAAAGAGGCGCGAGAATCCGTTGATTTTATCAAGCGCTATATCTTCCCTGGTGGCTGTCTACCTTCTGTCGCAGTGATGGCTCAGCATATTGCGCGTGATACGGATATGCAGATCGTGCACTTACGGGACATCACGAATGACTACGCCGAAACATTGGCACATTGGCGCCAACGATTCCTTGCCAATCTCGAGGCAGTGCGGGATATGGGATTCAGTGAGGAGTTTGTGCGGATGTGGGATTTCTACCTGTGCTATTGCGAGGGAGGCTTCCGTGAGCGCGTTATCAGTACGGTGCAGCTGGCATTCGCTAAGCCTGACTATCGATTTCAGGGCTCAGTTGAGCCCGTTTATGAATGAAAAGCGACGGAAAAATAGATCTGAAGTGCGCGTGTCTGCGTAATTAAAATTAATCTAACGATACGAGACCCGTGTTATGGAAAAAGCCGTGATGCAAACCGTGATTCCCGCTCCGCAGGTGATGTCTGAAGACGCCCGGAGTGTGCGCGATGCGCTAATACTGCGTGGGCTTGAAACGCCTTTGATAGAAAATGGCCTTACTCGTGATCAAAAATTTGAGCGCATCAGAGATGCATTTGAAGCTATCGCCTCCACGCTTGGTTTAGATCTTGAGGATGATAGCTTGTGTGACACGCCAAAACGTATCGCCAAAATGTATGTTGATGAAATATTTTCTGGCTTAGATTACGCACGTTTTCCCAAAGCGACCGCGATCGACAACAAGATGGGTGTGGAGGAGATGGTGCGCATCGATGATATTTCGGTGGTGAGTACCTGTGAGCATCACTTTGTCACCATTGACGGTATGGCGAGTGTTGCTTACATTCCAGGCAATAGAATTATCGGTTTGTCTAAGGTAAATCGTATTGTACGTTTCTTTGCCCAAAGGCCTCAGGTTCAGGAGCGACTAACGCAACAGGTGTTAGTGGCTTTGCAAACGCTGCTAGAAACGGACGATGTGGCGGTGTCTATCAATGCTGTTCACTATTGTGTCAAAGCCAGGGGCGTAATGGACTCTAATTCTCGCACACGCACAACTGCACTGGGTGGACAGTTCAAGGAAGACCCCCGTACACGAGCCGAATTCCTTTCTGCATAATATTTTGCAACCGCAGTATCGGTTGAGTGAGCCGTGAGGCGTCCCTTATGATGAAAAGTTGGGTCAATAACGTAAAGTCCAGCCGCTGGCTTGGCTCAGCATCCGCAAAAGTCGTTAACGTATTGATGTTTAATGCTGCGTGGTTTGCGATTCTGTTGACACAGTCATCATTGATTGCTCCCATCATAGTGATCCTAAGTTTGTTTGCACACTTTCAAGTCATGGGGAAGGGAAAACCTGAGTTATTGCTCATTGCCGGTGTTACCTCCCTTGGCTTCGTCATCGATCAGACGTTATTTGGGACGGGCGTATTTAACTTGGCAGGGAAGGCAGCGTTAGCGCCACTCTGGTTGACGTGTCTGTGGCCTGTTTTTGCCACCACGTTGATGCACGCCTTTGACTGGCTTCAAGGCAAGCTTATTTTATCCAGCGTTGTCGGAGCGGTGGGCGGCTGTCTATCCTATATTGCCGGCGCTCGTCTAACGCTAATAGATTTTGGTTCGGCTCTATGGGGACCCCTAATAATAGCCGCGCTGTGGGCTATTATCTTCCCCTTGTTTCTGAAAATATCAGAAAAAATCACTGAGGCTCCCAGCAGCGATGCAAAAGAAGGGAGCCCTGCCAAGCAGCGGTCGCAGCAGTGACAAAGTTTGAGCCCGATGTCGTAAGTCCAGTCATCTACTGGTTTAGACAGGATCTCAGATTGAACGACCTGCCGGGCCTCAGCGCGGCTGTTGCAACTGGCAGGCCAGTGTTAGCCTGCTATATCCTCGATGACACCAGCCCTAGCGATTGGCAGCTGGGCGGTGCGAGTCGCTGGTGGTTGCACCATAGTCTGGTGGCACTTGCAGCAGCTATTGCAAAGTCTGGAGGGCAACTTTATTTGGCGCGGGGGTGCTCTGAGACGGTTCTTACAGAACTGGCAGCATCAACAGGCGCTGATCTTGTTTGCTGCTCTAGGCAATATGAGCCGTGGGCACGGCTGTTAGAAGAGCAGCTGCACGATGCACTGTTGAGCAAGGCGGTTCAGCTAAAACGGTATAGCGGGTCACTTTTGTGGGAGCCCGAGGCGATAGAGAATAAAGCCGGCGCGCCCTTTAAGGTGTTTACACCATTCTGGCGAAAGTGTCGGGTGCTACCGGTCGCTGAGACATCCACGTTCAACGCTGGCTTTGCGTCATGGAGTGGTCATGCTTCCGCATCATTGCGCATTGAAGCGTTGGAGTTGCTGCCAGCAAAACCGGACTGGTCAGAGGGGTGGGGGCAACTGTGGCAGCCCGGCGAGAGCGGCGCCGTTCTTAAACTTGGCACCTTTATGCGCAGTGCTATATCCGAATACGGGAAGGGCAGGGATTATCCAGCTCTTGGCGCAACGTCGGGGTTGTCACCGCATTTGCATTTTGGAGAAATAGCGCCCCATAGGATTGTTTATACGGTTAGGGAAGCCACTATGGCCAATCCAGAGATTGACTATGAGGCTGAAAAGTTTTTAAGCGAGGTGGGCTGGCGCGAGTTTTCTCATCACCTCTTGTTCCATTTCCCTACCATGACCACGCAGGCATTCAAGTCTGATTTTGCTGCCTTTCCATGGGTTGGTGGTGCGGACGCCCTAAGCGCATGGCAACAGGGGAGAACGGGGTACCCTATTGTTGATGCAGGAATGAGAGAACTTTGGCAAACAGGTTACATGCATAACCGGGTGCGTATGGTTGCCGCTTCTTTCTTGTGCAAGCACTTACTTGTTGATTGGCGGTCTGGGCAGCGTTGGTTTTGGGACACTCTCGTTGATGCCGATCTGGCCAATAATACCTGCGGCTGGCAATGGGTCGCGGGCAGTGGTGCTGATGCTTCACCGTATTTTCGTATTTTCAATCCAACAACGCAGGCGCAGAAATTTGATGGCGATGGTGGTTACATCAGGCGCTGGTTGCCTGAATTAGCGGCTTTGCCCGATAAATTTCTGCACGAGCCCTCAATGGCGCCTGCCGAGGTGCTGGAAGCTGGAGGCGTCATTTTGGGGGACACCTACCCATACCCTATTGTCGACCATCGGGATGCGCGGGGTGCGGCTTTGGCCGCCTACGCGGACATGAAGTCTGCATAAGCAAATATTACTGAGTTGAAACTTAATGGTGAAATACAATGACAGTTCTGCATGAGATAGCAGATGTAAAACGCTCCCCAGAGGAAGTCTATGACTACGTCAGCGATTTCACTACTACCGTAGAATGGGATGCTACCGCTATTGCGGCGCGCAAGCTAACACCTGGCGCCGTCGCCGTAGGGACGAAGTTTGAAGTTGAGTGTGCGCTCCCTGTGAGCAGTATAACGTTGCGATATACTGTAAAAGAGCTGCAGCCTAATAAGCTTATTGTGCTGAGCGGGAGCTGCAGGTTTTTTGATATAGAAGATACCATCTCATTTTCTGCACTGCCTGGTGGAACGCGTATAGATTACCGCGCTGAGTTTTTTTTCAAGCCTCTCATGTCGACCATTGCTGGATTTTCAAAAGCGGGATTAGAAAGCATGGGCCGGGAGTCCGTTGCAGGGCTAGCAGACGCGTTAAAAGATAAATTTCCGCTCACCACACCGACTGCAGCGGACAAAGTTGCGGATAAATTAGTGCTTCCTGCACTATCGTTGTTCTCACGGCTTGGATACAAATTAGGGCGTAAGCGATTTCATCCGATGACGGCTTCTGTGAAGCATAAGCACATGGTTGTTACCGGCGCATCTGCCGGATTGGGCTACGCTACTGCTCAGCAGCTCGCCCGTCGTGGGGCGAATCTGACTTTGGTGATGCGTGATCGAGCGAAGGCGGAAAAAGTAGTCTCTGATTTACAGGTGGAAACGGGAAACTCTGCGATACGTTATGAACTAGCTGACCTAAGCCTCATTGCAGATGTCGATAGCCTCATCGAGCGCATGAAAAAGCGTGAACAACCGATAGACGTGTTGGTTAATAATGCGGGCGCGTTATTTAACCCTCGAAGTGAGACGAGTGAAGGGCTTGAGCAAAGCTTTGCACTTTTGCTGCTCAGTCCTTATCGTCTGACGGAAGGACTTAAGCCTCTGCTGTTGATGGCGTCATCTCCTCGGGTGATCAATGTGGTCTCGGGCGGCATGTACAGTCAGGCGCTCAATGTTGAACAACTGTTGGTGCCTGACACCCCCGCATATTCCGGTAGTGAGGCTTATGCCCGACAAAAACGTGCACTGATGGTGTTGACGCAGGAGTGGGCCGCCGACTGGGAGGAGGAGGGTATCGTAGTAAACGCAATGCATCCCGGTTGGGCTGATACGCCCGGTGTCCGAAGTGCGCTGCCCCAGTTTCGAAAAATCACTAAGCATGTGCTGCGATCATCTGAAGAAGGCGCAGACACCATAGTGTGGTTGGCTGTGGCCACCGAGTCCGGTTCAGTCAGTGGAAAGTTGTTTCTCGATAGAGCTGAACGTGCTGCCCACTTGGTGAATAAGACGAGAGAGTCTCGTCAAGAAACGGAGAAGCTTATGTGCTTTCTTGCGTCACAGAGGGTGTCTGCCGACGCCGTGCAGTAAGCCACTGTTTCTG
>JAPKBI010000521.1 GCA_028823475.1 Halioglobus sp.
CCAGTGGCGCTAACGCGATGGCCAAGCTCAACATCGCTCCCAGAATGGCCAGATATGGGCCTGACGGTGCACCGGTCACCGCTGCCTGCACTGCAGCAGTGCCAAAAATCAGTACCGGCATATAAAGCGGTAAAATCAACAGAGAGATCAACATGCCGCCTCGTTTCAGCCCCACTGTGAGGGCGGCGCCAATACCGCCGAGCAGACTTAGCACCCCGGTGCCCAACAGCAAACTGACGATGAGCGTGCCCAGCGCTGACACAGGGAGGTTCAGCATGAAGGCGAATATCGGTGACACCAGCGCCAACAGCAAGCCCGTGGTCAGCCAGTGGGCCAAAATATACGCGAATGCCGAGAGAAACAGAGGCTGCGGCGCCAAAACCAGCTGCTCCAAACTACCGTCATCAAAATCACTGCGAAAAACCGCGTCAGAGGTCAACAGGTTGGAAAGCAGTGCAGTAATCCACAGGACGCCGGGGGCGAAAGTGGCCAATTTATCAGGGGCCGGGCCCAGCCCTAGCGGAAAAAGGACGATAACCATCGTGAAAAACAACAAGGGATTACCCATTTCGATGGGGCGACGCATCGCCAATAATAATTGCCTGCGCAATAGCTGCGCACAGAATTGTCCGGTATGCGGCGCACTCAAGAAACGACACCATCAACAAGGTTAAGGGTATGCACGTTGCATGTGACCTGCAATGGCTGATGGGATGTCATAACGACAGCGCCACCGCCATCAACGTGCGATGCTAATAGCGCCTGCGTTGCATCCACACCCTGCTTATCGATCGCTGTAAAGGGCTCATCCAACAGCCATAGGCGCGCCTCGGACAAGAACAAACGAGCGAGATTCACTCGACGATGCTGTCCCGCCGAAAGCGTGTGGCTGGGAATATCCTCGTAGCCGCACAAACCTACCCGGGCAAGCGCAGTATCGATCTGCTCATCCGAGTAAAGGCCTTCTCCACTCACGTGCCACTGAAGGTTTTCCCGGGGGCTCAACAGCGCCTTAACCGCAGGCTGATGGCCCAGGTAAAGCGGCGTCACTGAACGCAGGACGTTGCCGTCAAACCCATAACGCGACAGTCCACAAAGAATCCGCATTAGGCTGGTCTTGCCCGCGCCGTTGGACCCTTCGATCTGCCACAGCTGTCCAGCGTAAACTTCAACCGAGAGTTCGCAAAAAAGCTCACGCCCGCCGCGCACAAGGCTTAGAGACTGGGCAGCCAGCAGTGGTGCGCCAGCAGCGCTGGATGGCACTAGAGGTTCACCACCTGAATTGCCGGCACGTGCAGACTGGTATCGCGCTCCACACGAAGATCACTGAAATTGAACAGACTACTGTCACCCAATTGTGAAGGGGACACATTGCAAACACTTCGAAAGATCGACTCAGTGCGGCCCGGATACTCTTTCTCCCACTGCGCTAACATCTGCTTAACCTGCACACGCTGTAAATGCGCCTGCGAGCCGCACAAGTTGCAGGGGATGATAGGGAACTCTCTGAATTTGGCATAGGTCTGCAGATCCTGTTCCTTGCAATAGGCAAGCGGCCGGATCACAACATTCTGCTTATCGTCACTGAGTAACTTGGGCGGCATAGCTTTGAGCTTGCCATTAAAAAACATATTCAGAAACAGTGTCTCGACGATATCGTCACGGTGATGCCCCAGCGCGATTTTGGTAACACCAATCTCTTGAGCAAAACCGTAAAGGCTGCCCCTGCGCAGACGCGAACAAAGCCCGCAGGTGGTTTTACCCTCTGGCACCAATTCTTTCACAATACTGTAGGTGTCTTTCTCTAGGATGTAATACGGCACGCCCAGGTCAGACAAGTAGCCCGGCAGGACTTCCTCGGGGAAACCGGGCTGCTTTTGATCCAGATTCACCGCAATCAACTCAAAATCTACCGGCGCGCTCTGTCGCAGACTGATCAAAACATCCAGCATGGCA
>JAPKBI010000522.1 GCA_028823475.1 Halioglobus sp.
GTTCGGTAACTCATCTTTGTTTATGCAGGTCAAAAAAAATGAAGGAGGGGGGTGTGGCGTGTGTTGTTCCTCATACAACTTCTTGCACGGAAACAGAGGTGGGCTGGAAGCTGGCATCGTCATCGTAGACAGCCTCAATCACGTTGGTGCCAATGCAGAAGACGTTCATCACGCAATCGTCGCTCTGCGTACCAGTGCCAAGGAAAGATGTCTTGACACTGAGGTTCTGGGCCACACTCGAGCGCTCGCCCATGATGCGAAAGGCAAAGGCGGGATCGCTTTCCCACTCAGAGCGGTCCTGCGAACCGATGCTAGAATTAATTCCAGCTTTGAGGAAGGACTGCCAATCCGCCCACGGCACAATGGTTTGACCAGTCTTAAAATTCAGACTGTAGGCTGGAGAAGGTAGGCTTTGGCCTCCGAGAGTGATCTGGAGACTGGAAATGGAACCATTCTTGTTTGCAGTTCTATCCCCGAGTCCACCATACTGGCCTATCAGCTCTCGGTTATTGGTGAGTGTTTTCGCACCATCTTGGAAAGTGATCACGATACGAGTGGTGTTCACAGGGATGGTCAGCTGCTTAGTCAGTGAACCATTGACCTTGCCAATCGTTTCTTGAATCAAGTGTATATTGTCAAATGTCATCTGAGTGCTCAGAGGGCGCGGCACGGTACCGTAGACGGGGAGTGCGTAAACGCACATCAGAAAGACCTCAGAGGGGATGAATTGCAGTTCGCCGGTGGCAGCATCATTATACGCTTCAATAGGAGGCGCTGCACGTGCCAACAGGCGCGTGCGGGACAGTTTCCTGCTTGCAATATTATCCGCAGTCAACGTCCCGTCGGCTTGCGATGTGCCGAAGTAAGAATACCCGTCATCGTCAAACAGATTGCGGTTTCCTTTCAGCTTCTGCGCATCTGCAGGGTCAGCAATTTTAGTCAGGTATATCTTATCTACTGCGACCTTGCCGCCCGCGGTTGCCTGCGCTTGGAACGCGACCGATTTTGCCGCAGAAGAATTGTTGAGGGCGACCACTCCGGTTGTGCCGTCGGCGTCGGCTGCCAGTAGGAATTTGTCAGCGGGGAGAGCAATATTTACAGTTTGCGTTGTCGCATCTTCCTGCGACAGAACCGTGCTCTGTCCGAGAGCGCATGGTTCGATACGCTGTGTGAATATTGACTTCTTCATATTGACGCCCTCCTGCCCGATGGTAAACCGAAGATCGTGCGAGCCACCAGGCACAAATTTGTTAACACCCCAACTAGTCAGGGCCAGCGAGATTGGACTTGCGAGCTCGATTTCGGAGTTCCCGTGAACATCATCCATACGATCACTGAGAATCTTGTGTTTGTCGTTCGGGATTACGTCATTTTCAAGGACTTCCGTCGCTGATCCCGGATGTATGTCTAGAAGTGGATGTCCCACCCTAATACCCGCCAGCGAACCGACGCGCCGCTCCGGGTGCAGCATTTTCTGCCGCAGAGAATCGCAACCGAGCATAGCGTTGGTGTCATGCGATTCACGGTTGCCCGACAGACGCAACTGCAGTTGAGCGTGTGTGTCAAGGTCCCCAGACACCGACTGAACGGTGGTCCCATTCATTGAATACCGGGCCTGGTCAAGCATGCCGAATAAAGGCGATGCGGCGAATCTAATCGAGTGCGCCGGAATCTTTGAGGCGTCTGCTTTCGTGCCGAGCGTGCCACGAACATAGAGTTTACTTTCGGATGGAACGAGCCATCCCGATGCCGGATCTGACTCGAACTGGAACACGGCTTCACGCCCAGGTAGCCAACCCGTCGCTCCTGTCACGCTGTTGCGAGGATACACATATCGTGTCTCATACCGCTGAACATTACCATTCCTCGGAGGTAGTGCACTTCCTGCTGCAGGTGTTTGCCAAGGTCCACTCATCGTCTCTGTTTATGTATCCTAGGAAAATAATTTGGTC
>JAPKBI010000081.1 GCA_028823475.1 Halioglobus sp.
CACACATGATCACTCCGCTACCCGGAGCCATGGCCCTGAAGCCCGGCTCCGCCAGCCTACCCTTCTTCGGCGTCGACCTGGCATTGTTAACTGAACAAGGCGTCGAAATCGAAGGGCCTGGCGCAGGGTATCTTGTCATTAAATCGTCTTGGCCTGGCCAAATCCGCAGTGTGTATGGCGACCATCAGCGCATGATTGATACCTATTTTAAACCCTACCCCGGCTACTACTTCACTGGAGACGGTGCCAGTCGTGATGAGGATGGCTATTATAGAATCACCGGTCGCGTGGATGACGTGCTCAACGTCTCTGGTCACCGCTTGGGTACTGCCGAAATCGAAAGCGCCCTCGTGCTGCACGCGCTAATCTCTGAGGCTGCAGTGGTGGGCTATCCTCACGACATCAAAGGCCAGGGCATCTACGCCTACGTCACACCCATGCAGGGTGTCGAGCCATCCGAAAAGCTCCGGGCAGAATTAATAGCCTCGTGCGCGGCAGAAATTGGAACCATCGCTAAACCCGATATAATTCAGTGGGCACCCGGGCTACCTAAAACCCGTTCAGGAAAAATCATGCGCAGAATCCTGCGTAAAATCGCTGAAAACGAACTGGATAACCTAGGCGATATCAGTACGCTAGCAGATCCATCTGTGGTGGAGAACCTAGTAAAGAATCGACCGGCCTGAACCGCCCCAGCATCGCATGGCAATCTTATTCAGCTTGAGGCTGACAAAAAATCTTGATAAAAAAAAGGGACGTGCCTAACAGCACATCCCTTTGTCAGCCCCAAAAAGGCTTATACGACAATTTACTCAGATGCCGGAGCTTCCTCGGCAGCAGGAGCCTCGTCCTCAAGTAACTCCTTGATGGAAAGCTTGATACGGCCACGCTGATCTACATCCAGCACTTTGACTCGCACAACTTCGCCTTCCTTAAGATGATCAGACACATTCTCTACACGCTCATTCGCAATCTGCGAAATGTGTACTAGCCCATCCTTACCTGGCAGAATATTAATGAAGGCGCCAAAGTCTACGATACGTGCAACCGTTCCTTCATACACTGCCCCAATTTCTGCTTCTGCTGTAATCTCTTCAACCAAAGCCACGGCCGCATCTCGCGAAGCCTGATCCTGACCAAAGATACGCACAGTACCATCATCATCAATATCGACCGTCGCACCGGACTGCTCAGTGATTGATCGGATCATCGCACCACCTTTGCCGATGATATCCCGGATTTTATCGGAATCAACTTTGAGTGTGGTCATGCTAGGAGCATTTTCAGATGTTACGGTACGAGCGGATGGCAGCACTTCATTCATCTGTCCCAAGATGTGCAAACGGGCAACCTGTGCCTGTTCCAACGCGACTTCCATGATCTGCTCATTGATGCCTTCAATCTTGATGTCCATCTGCAGCGCAGTCACACCCTCTGCAGTTCCTGCCACTTTAAAGTCCATATCACCAAGGTGATCTTCATCACCTAATATGTCGGTAAGCACAGCAAACTGGTTGCCTTCTTTTACCAGACCCATAGCGATGCCGGCAACGGGCGCTTTCAAAGGTACGCCTGCGGCCATCAAGGCTAGGGAACCAACACAAACCGAGGCCATGGAGCTGGAGCCATTAGACTCCGTAATCTCTGAGACGACACGAATAGTGTAGGGGAAATCCTCATTGCTCGGCAGAACAGCGGTCAGGCCACGACGTGCCAAGCGGCCATGACCCACTTCGCGACGATTTGTAAAGCCAACACGACCTGCTTCACCAACAGAATACGGAGGGAAATTGTAGTGCAGCATGAAGGGGTCTCTACGCTCGCCTTCCAACGCATCGATTATCTGCGAATCACGCGTAGAACCTAGTGTTACCGCGCCAATAGCCTGTGTCTCGCCACGTGTAAACAGAGCACTACCGTGGACCTTGGAGAGTACGTCAACCTCACACGCGATGGGGCGCACAGTGCGCGTATCACGACCGTCAATACGCGGTTCGCCAGACAAAATGCGTTTGCGTACCAAACCCTTTTCAATTTTCTTGAAGATGTTCTTCACTTCGTCTGTAGAGGGGCCTCCCTCCACAGCCAACGCCGCTACTGCGGCGGCGCGAATTGCACTGACACGCTCATAGCGAACTGCCTTCTCGGTGATACGGTATGCTTCGCCCAAATCAACCTTGACCTGATCTTCAACAGCCGTCATTAATGCCTCATCGACATCTGGAAGTTTCCACTCCCAGCGTGGTTTGCCGGCTTCGGCAACCAGTTCATTGATAGCCTGAATAACCGCCTGCATTTCCTGGTGTGCAAACAGTACCGCACCCAACATTTGGTCTTCGCTCAATTCCTGAGCCTGGGACTCAACCATCAATACCGCATCCTTCGTGCCAGCGACAATCATGTCTAGCTTGCTATCTGCCAACTGCGCATAGGTGGGGTTAAGGAAGTAGCCTTGGGCTTCATTAAAGCCAACCCGAGCTCCGCCGATTGGACCATTGAATGGGCAGCCGGAAATTGCCAACGCGGCAGACGTACCAATCATCGCAGGGATATCAGGATCGATATGCTTATCCGCAGACATAACAGTACAGATAACTTGCACTTCGTTCATAAAGCCCTTTGGAAACAAGGGACGGATCGGACGATCGATCAAACGAGACGTCAGTGTCTCTTTTTCACTAGGACGAGCTTCACGCTTGAAGAAGCCACCGGGTATTCTACCTACAGCATAGGCTTTTTCTTGATAATGAACTGCCAACGGAAAGAAATCGCGGCCTGGTCGCTCGGTTTTTTCCGCAACCACGGTGCACAACACAGAAGTGTTCTCAACGGTCACCAAGACTGCTCCACTCGCTTGACGAGCAATACGGCCAGTCTCCAAAGTGACAGTCTGGCCACCGTACTGGAATGTTTTAGTTACTGGATTCACTTTAATTCTCCAATTCTCAAAATGACACCGGGGCGTTCCCATGAGCGCCCCGGCAAGGGTGTGGCCTATCTACGCAGGCCAAGTCGCTTAATCAGATCACTGTAACGCGGAACACTCTTGCGCTTGAGATAGTCCAGCAACTTGCGACGCTGGTTAACCATCCTGATCAGACCTCGGCGGGAGTGGTGGTCATGTGAATGCGTTTTGAAGTGCCCCTGCAACTGCTCAATATTCGCGGTCAGCAGTGCTACCTGTACTTCTGGGGAACCAGTATCGCCTTCGGCCACCTGATATTCTTTTACAATCTCTGCTTTCTTTTCTACATGTAATGCCATTGCTCTTTCCTCATACTTAATCTGCCTTAGGTGGCGTACCACCCTTCATTAATAAAAGAGCCTGTCCGTGCAGATTTACAGACAGGTTCGCGTCACCTCCCGGTGACAATCAGACGACGTGGCGCTACTCGCCCGTCATCCAACATTTCTCCAACCCCCAAAAACTCTCCCGAGTCGAGGACGACGCGCACAATACCATCTCGGGGCCCATTTGACACCATTACCGGCTGACCCTGGCGCATGTAAAAACCACTGGATTCACTGAGGCGAACCAGCGGCAGTGCGCCCAAGGCGGCATCCATGGGCAATAAAAGCGTGTCCAGCTGGCCAGACTGACCCGTGCCCTTCAGTGCCTCAAGGGCGCTCAGGGTCATACTGTCTTCAATTCTAAACGGTCCAGCCCGAGTTCGCCGCAGCGCGCTAACAAAGGCACCGCAGCCTATTGCGCGACCGAGATCCTCCGCCAGCGATCTCACATAGGTGCCCTTGCTGCACTCCAGGTAAATATCCGCCTCAGGCCTTTCACCACCACGGAAAGCGCGCAGCTGTAACGTCTTTATGACCACAGAGCGCGGTTTGCGCTCCACCTCCATACCCTTGCGCGCTAACTTATAAAGGGGCTGCCCGCCCTGCTTAATGGCAGAAAACATCGAGGGAATCTGTTCTATGTCGCCCTCGAAGGCTTGCAATGCTGTAACGACGTCACTCTCTGTCACACCGCTGGCATCTTTATTTTCCAGCACCCGCCCTTCTGCATCACCCGTATCGGTGACTGTTCCGAGCACGAATGTACTCTCGTAGGCCTTGTCTGCATCCAGCAAATACTGAGAAAACTTGGTTGCCTCACCGAAGCACAGTGGCAACACACCAGTGGCTAGCGGATCAAGACTACCAGTGTGGCCCGCCTTGGCAGCCTCATACAGTCGTTTAACGCTCTGCAATGCATGATTCGAACTAACCCCTAAAGGTTTGTCCAACAGTAGGATACCATCCACCGGGCGCCCACGGCGAACCCTAGCCATGCGCTAGCTCTTCGACTCGTCATCAGTGTGCAGGCCTAACTCTCGATCTGCATCCGTCGCGCGCTGGATCAAGTCTTCCAGACTCCGGCCGCGACCCACGCTGCCGTCAAAATAAAACCGCAGATTCGGTACAGTACGCATATTGCTGTCCTTGGACAGCTGACTGCGCAAGAAGCCAGACGCCTTGTTTAGCACCTCGGTAGACTCGCTCGCATCCTCGCTCGAATTACTGTCCAGCGCCGTGTAGTAGACCTTGGCATGGCCGAGGTCCCGACTCACGTCGACGCCAGTAATGCTGACCATACCAACACGAGGGTCTCGCACTTGGTGCTGAATCAGCAAAGCCAACTCACGCTGCAGATAGTCGGCAACGCGTTGTGTCCTGGCGTATTCTTTAGCCATTAATCATACCCATTACGGCACCGCTTAAAGAGAGCGGGCTATCTCCTTGACTTCATACACTTCGATGAGATCACCTGCTTTGACATCAGTGTAGTTCTTCACACCGATTCCACATTCCGTACCATTACGCACTTCATTGGCGTCATCTTTGAAGCGCCGCAATGATTCCAACTCGCCCTGATAAATCACCACACTGTCGCGCAGCACGCGGATGGGCTTGGAACGATGAACGGTTCCCTCGATCACCATACACCCCGCAATCTGGCCAAACTTGGGCGAACTGAATACGTCTCGGACCTCGGCGATACCCACAATATTTTCTCTTAATTCAGGCGCCAACATGCCTGTCAGAGCTGCCTTCACATCGTCGATCAAATCATAAATGACATTGTAATAACGCATGTCAATGACTTCAGCTTCCACCAACCTTCGCGCTGCATTGTCCGCTCGCACATTGAAACCGAACACAACCGCGCTGGAAGTCACCGCCAAATTGACGTCTGTCTCAGTGATACCACCAACACCGCCAGTGACAATATTTACTTGAACCTCGTCATTCCCGATCTCGAGGAGAGCCGACTGAATTGCCTCCAGCGAGCCCCTTACATCTGCCTTCACCACAACATTGAGCGTTTTCCTACCAACTGCCGTCATGCTATCAAACATGTTATCCAGTTTGGCGGCCTGTTGACGCTGTATTTTCATATTGCGCGTCTTTTCCTGTCGGAAATCGGCGACCTCACGAGCATGCTTTTCACTCTCGACAACAGCAAACAAATCACCTGCCGCAGGAACAGCATCCAGACCCAAAATTTCTACCGGTATACTGGGACCCGCCTCATCAATTACCTGACCATTTTCATCCATCATGGCGCGCACTCGTCCGAACTGCAGACCAGCAAGAACGATGTCGCCCTTGCGCAGTGTGCCACTTTGAATCAACAAGGATGCGACAGGTCCACGCCCTTTGTCCAAACGGGATTCGATCACAATTCCTTGCGCCGGTATATCGCGAGCCGCGGTCAGTTCCAACAGTTCCGACTGTAGCAATATCGCATCAAGCAGACCGTCCACGCCTTCACCGGTTTGGGCCGAGACATGAATAAATTGTGTATCTCCTCCCCACTCTTCGGGTATGACATCTTTGGCGGCCAATTCACTCTTGATGCGCTCGGGATCCACACCCTCTTTGTCAATCTTGTTAACCGCCACAATAATAGGCACATTAGCAGCCTTGGCGTGTTTAACGGCCTCTTCAGTCTGAGGCATAACACCGTCATCTGCAGCGACGACCAGAATCACAATATCTGTACTTTTGGCTCCACGTGCACGCATCGCAGTAAATGCAGCGTGCCCCGGTGTGTCGAGAAACGAAATCATGCCGCGGTCGGTTTCCACGTGGTAGGCGCCGATATGCTGAGTAATGCCCCCAGCCTCGCCCGACGCTACCTGACTCTTGCGAATGTAGTCGAGCAACGACGTCTTACCGTGGTCCACATGCCCCATTACAGTCACCACTGGCGCGCGAGATTCTTCAGTACCCTCGCGCTGTGACAGGGCTTCCTCAAGCTTCTCCTCCAGCGCATCAGCGCTGACAAGTTTGAAGCCGTGACCAAATTCTTCCACCAACAGCGTCGCAGTATCCTGATCAATCATCTGGTTGATATTTGCCATCACACCGAGTTTCATCAACTCTTTGATGACTGCTCCGGTCTTAACTGACATCTGCTGTGCAAGATCGGCAATGGAATTCATATCCATAATTTCGACTTGCTGCATTTTTCTTTCCGTTGGCATTTCAAACCCGTGCTTGGAGTGTTCTTCGTGCGAGGTTCTGATTTTCTTACGACCACCACGACGGCGACCCGCTCCCTGTTCAGAATCCAAATCCGCCAGGGATAAATTGTGATTACGCTGCTTACCCCGGCCAGCGGGTGAATTACGAGCCAGCTTGTTGCGAGGCTTGCGGCTCTCGTTATCCCCGCCGGGTGCGGCAGATGGCACCTCATGTAGACGCTTCGGTCGCTTGCCACTCTCTTTCGCTTTCTCCTCGCTAGCAGCCAGCGTTTCAGCCTTGATCTGATCTTCAGCTGCCTTGCGGGCATCAGCTGCATCCCGACGGGACACCGCTTCATTGGCTTCCTTGAGCTTGCGGCGCGCCGCTGCCCGTTGTCGCAGTACCTCTGGGTCCAGATTAGCCGGATCTTCCTCTGCGCTGGCCTCTAACTCAGTCACCGCCGCCGCGAGTTGCTCACGCTCAGCTGCCGCCGCTTCCTGAGCCTCTAATTCCGCCACAGCCTGGGCAGACACGTCTTCTACTTCTGCTATAATTTCCTGATCATGTTCTGCCAAATCACCATCAACTGGCACCTCTGCATCGACCAACTCTTCCGAATCGCGTTTTACATAGGTACGTTTCCTTCGCACTTCGACATTGACGGTTTTTCTACCCTGCGACGCGGAAGTACGTAAGGTACTAATAGTTTTTCGCTTTAATGTAATTCGCTTGGGGGCGTCCGCTGCCTCCCCATGGCTTTGCTTCAGGTAAGTCAGCAGTGTCTGCTTATCCTCATCAGACACAGCTTGTTCTGCATCCGTGTGAGGCAATCCCGCTTCTCTCATCTGTGCCAAAAGGCGCTCCGAGGAGGCGCCTACCACTTCAGCGAGCTGCTTTACTGTCACCTGACCCATTCAATACTCTCCTTGGTATCCTGTCGTAGCGCAATTAATCGTGCAATCTCAGGTTACTCTTCTGCCTCTGCAAACCAGGGTGCCCTTGCAGTCATAATCAATTCACCGGCACGTTCTTCGGTCATCTCCGGGATGTCCATGAGATCATCGACCGCCTGCTCTGCCAGATCTTCCATGGTGACAATCGCACGACCAGCGAGGATGTAGGCCAAGTGGCGATCCATACCCTCCATGGTTAAGAGATCCTCGGCAGGCTCATGCGAGCCTACTTCCTCCTCCGACGCAATGGCCTGGGTCAACAACGCGCCCTTGGCTCGTGCACGCAATTCCTCTGCGATATCCTCATCGAACCCCTCAATAGCCGTCAGTTCTGCCAAAGGCACATAGGCGACCTCTTCTAGTGTGGCAAAGCCTTCTTCGACCAAAATTCCGGCCACATCCTCGTCAATATCAAGGGCATCAACAAACACCTGAATAACTTCAGTGGACTCTGCTTCCTGCTTCTCAGCAGCATCCTCAAGACTCATGACGTTAATAGTCCATTCGGTTAGCTGAGCCGCCAGACGCACATTTTGGCCAGAACGACCGATCGCCTGCGCCAGATTGTCTTTGGATACGGCAACATCCATGGTGCGGTTGTCCTCATCCACTACAATGGACTCAACTTCCGCAGGCGCCATGGCATTGATCACCAATTGTGCGGGGTTGTCATCCCACAGCACGATATCGACACGCTCGTTGTCGAGCTCGCTGGAGACCGCTTGTACGCGCGATCCTCGCATACCGACACACGCACCCACTGGATCAATACGCTGATCGTTAGTTTTTACAGCGATCTTCGCACGAGAGCCCGGATCGCGCGCTGCGGCACGAATCTGGATGACTTCCTCAGCAATCTCTGGCACCTCGATTTTGAACAACTCTATCAACATTTCTGTACATGAACGGCTCAAAA
>JAPKBI010000082.1 GCA_028823475.1 Halioglobus sp.
GCCCCTCAACACCGATCAGGAAAGCCCGCTCTACGCACCCCCCACCGCCCAATTTTCCGTGGCACAGGCGGGAGTGCTTGCTCACAATATTCTGCATCGCACGCGTGGTCAAAAGCTGGTCACCTTCACGTACAAGGCAGCGGGCATCATGGCGTCACTCGGCGGTAGGCGCGGAGTGGCAGAAATCTATGGACGACGTGTGACGGGCATTCCCGCCTGGCTTATTTGGCGAGCCGCCTATATAGGTATGCTCCCGGGGCTGGCCGCCAAAACCAGAGTGGCACTTGACTGGTTCTTTGACCTTTTTATGCCACGCACCATTGTCTACATGGCAGAGAGTGATCGCCCGGCAACCCGCTACCTGGATTACTCCAAGGGTGAAGTCGTGCAGCACGCGAGTGAGGTGCCGGCCGGTTTCTACATCGTATTAAGCGGCAGTCTGACACAAGAACTTGAAAAAGCTAACGGCGAAACTGTGTATCATGAGTTATGTGTTGGCGATAGCTGGGGGTCACGAGCACTCAAGGAACATCGGCTGACACACGGCAAAATCACCGCACGGGAAGACACCAAACTGCTGTTGGTCAATAGTGGGGACTTTCAGCGCTTACGCAATTCCTATGAGCCATTCAACGAATTGCTGTCAGCGGGAGATAAATAGAGGTCGTGTATTGACGAGAGTCAGAAGCACAATGCTCTAGTCCGTCGATAAGGGACCCGCACGAAAAAACCCTATTTTTCTCAACCCGATTTCTATGGAATAATAAAAATGGGGCTACAGCGACGTCTTGGTCCCAAGCAACCGCTCGCACGGCACGGCCACTCTAGAAAAGCCCAGGATTCTTTCCCCGGGGCGCTAGGCTTGACACGAACTCGTACGGCTACCTGCAGGCCGTGCCCCGGATTTTATGCTTCTATATGAGTAAAAAATTAGTATACTTTGTGGGTTGATTGTCCTTAGGCGCACAGTTTCAAGAGGCAGAGATGAAAGAGCAATTGATGCAGGCGGACATCTTATCACAGCAAGGAAAATGGGCTGAGGCAGTGAACTTGCTCTGTGCCCTCAATCAGGGCCGGCCCGATATCGGAATCGAGAGAAAGCTGGTAGACATTCGTCTGCAGGCTCACACCGCCCAGCAGTGGCTAGCACCGACGGCGCCTTGGGCCGGTGAGTGGGAAAACTATCCCGCCAATGGTCATGGTATAGATGAAATAGAACCTGCAGCGTTTAATGCCAGCACACTCGCCAAAGGTATTCTCGGGCGTGGTGCCTTGCTGGTCAGAGGCCTAGTCCCACAAGAAATCACGCAGGAATTAAAAGAGGCTATCGACACGACGATACTGGCAAGGGAACAGGAAAATCAGACTGAAACTTCACCGTGGAAATATGTTTCTCCGCACATGAAAGGGCGGCCGAGTAATTTCGGCGCTAAGGATGCAGTAAAACGGAAAAAGGTAAAAAAAGGATCAATCTGGGTTGCTGAATCACCCCGCATAATGCAGCGACTTATCGAGCTCTACGGTCAGCTAGGCCTGCGATCGGTGCTGACGGAGTACTTCGCTGAGCCGCCGGTGCTGTCAGCCAAAAAATGGGTACTGCGAAAAATCGCACCGGATGCCATTCCGGCCGACTGGCACCAGGATGGCCGCTTCCTAGGAACAAATTTTCACTCCGTCAATATGTGGATGCCGCTAAGTGAGTGTGGCGCGGGTGCCGACGCTGCCGGCCTTGAGACTATTCCCACCGCGAACAGAAAAATACATGAGACTGGAACCCAAGGTGCGGCCTTTGACTGGTCAGTCGGTAGAGGCCTGATAGAAGGGCTGAGGCAAGATCTTCCGGCCTTTGAACCGCGATTCAGACCGGGTGATGTTTTGTTTTTTGACCATTACAATTTGCATCGGACCGCATTCGGCGCGCATTTAACAGAGAACCGATATGCTGTGGAGAGCTGGTTTTTCTCTTCCTCATCCGTTCCCCAAAAATTGATGCCCATCCTGTTCTAGATGCTCTGCAATCACAGCGCACAACATTAATCGCAGTTGCCGAATAAGCCACCGTCAGCTGGACGCATTGCTGGCCTGATCAATCACCGAATCGGTTTCTGTGGTGTTATCCGTTTTGTCCTCGTCGGGATAAAACTCCCACAAAGCTAGGGTACCTTTCACACAATAAGACACGCTCTCCGGATTCATTATCTTGTGTGTGCCCAGCTTGACCACGGGAGTGTTATAGAACATGCCCACCTGGACGCCCGTGCCGGTACCAATGAGGCCAGGCGGCCCACAAGAGAAGTGCTTGTCCCAATACTTTTCAGAAAAGAATACGGCGCAATAGGGGATATTGTTGTACTCGTCCATAAATAGAAAACCACCATCGACCAACCATGGCCATAAATTAATAAGACAATCATTCAGGCTGGAATAAAAATCGACATCCAGAAACATCGCCGCTATGTCACCTTCATGGTGTGGCAGAGTATCTTCAAACCATCCCTTGTGAAAAGAACACGAATTAATGTCGCCGTAGCGCCTTACATTCTCCTGTACCAACTCTAGCGAACCACCAAATAAGCCTGCGACAAACCCATTCTTGTGTGTGCGTTCTGAAACGGGGTCTCCCTTGACGACATCTGGCAGCCCCTCGAAGGAGTCGTACACACGAAGCTTGCGTCCAGTAATTGCACTGATAATGGAAAGATTGATGGTCGAGCCACCTTGCCAGCAGCCGCACTCAATGATATCCCCCTTAGTTTCGGGGGGAAGCTCCAGCAGCTTCATTGCCATAACCAGATGGGCGCGCCAGGAGGTGCCCGCTTTCATTCCTGACCCTACCATCCTGGAGTGATTGCGCCAGAATCGAAACCCCAGAAAAATTCGCTTGCGATATGTCATCCCATACCCCATGTCGATCGGGTGGGAGTATGTGATGTAGATGATGGCAAGTGGCGCGGTGAGTGTCCGCCATGAGGCTCGCGCAAATCTCGCAAATTTGTGCCATTTTTTCGATATTTTCATATGCCCCTAACTTAATTGCTATCAATGAACGCGTCAGAGCATATCGAACTGCGATGAATCTTGCCAGTATGGGGTGGGAGGTACCTGCAGCTGAGCTAAGGCATAAAAGGGCTATTATCGCCACATAACCTGCTCGTTGGCTTAATTTGCCTAGCCGCCTATATTGGCAGACACCTAGGGCTGAACACCAAAATAAACGTGGCACTCGATTCGTTATCCACTGCCTAGTTACCTTACTTATGCCATGAACCATTACCTACATGCCAAACAGCGACAGCCCGGCAGCCCGCTTTCTATCGAATAATAAAAATTGTGCTCGGGTCTGTGCCGCAGAGCCTTTCTTATCTATAATAGTGACCTTCTCATTGGGGCCCATAGCTCAGTTGGTTAGAGCATCCGACTCATAATCGGCAGGTCGAAAGTTCAAATCTTTCTGGGCCCACCACTTTTCATAGAAATCATAGCGTTATGCATAGAGTGAGCATCCGACTCTGCCAGACCTATGGGCGACTCTCCATGACCCGAGGCAAACCAGAGTCGGCAGGTCAGGGGTGACAGCATCATGAGTGCCAGCAACCGTTTTTATCGCTACTTCCTCAATCCGGTGATGCGCAGCCTGCTCCGCTCGCCTTTGCATGGCATTACCAGCCACAATATCGGTATTGTCCATTTCTCTGGACGCAAAAGCGGCCGTAAGCTCAGCACACCACTGAGCTACACGCAGGAGGGCAATATTGTGCGCCTGCTGTCCAGCCGAAATACCCAATGGTGGCTGAACTTCCGAGGAGAGGGAGTCGCGGTTGAAATGGAAATTGCCCGGCAGCGCTACTCAGGCACTGCAATATTACTGGAGAGTGATAGTGAGGCATTGCGGGCGGGGGTGCGCCGTTTCATCCACGCTCTACCCAGAGACGCGAAGGTCTACGGTCTGGCATTGGATACTAATAAGGAGGTCGTCGAGACAAGCCTGGCAACAATCGCTGAACAGTTGATATTGGTGGAGATCCGATTGGATGCGTAAGTGGACTGCTCCGTGTTCACCCGGGATAATATCCGGCGTCGGACATCGGTATTCTCAACTAACTTGATCGTCGCAACATCCGTGTAATAAATGCCCGAGTCCCCCGTTCATAATGAAGAGCCGTCAACCATCCCAACTCACTGGAGACACCATGATCATCATCCGCCTGATCCTCGGCAAACGGTACTGACAAGTTAACTTGAGGTCATGGGCTGAGCCGACACAATTCGGCCCTTGGGGCTGGAAATCGAGTTACCAGCTCCCACTTTAGTTTGGTTTATTGGGCGCAATGAATTCTAAAACTCCACTTTTCGAGAAAAAATAAGTTAACTTGTTAGTACCCCCGTCGCGGCTATTGACGCCCCGCCCCTGGCCATAGATATGCGCCAAATCATGACTTGTCGGCCAAAATATACCATGTTCGAAATTTCAAAAACGGTGATTCGACGAAGCGGTAGCTCGCCCAACCGAAGGGTATCATCACCAGGAAAGCCAGGGGGGCGAACAGCATTGAAAGGTAGTAATTGGACAGGCTGATCACGTGGGCATCAATAAATTTCGCGAGTTCGAAAACGAAGAAGAAGTGCAACAGATAAATGGAGTACGAATAGGTGCCCACAAGCGCGAGAAATCGCGAAAATCTGCCAGAGGAATGATTAAAGGAATTGTCGTACCAGGCAATCAGTGAAGCGTAAACTATGCCCTCCACCGTCGTCATGTAAATCCATACTGAGCTCGGAGAGGGATAGGATGAGCTTTTATAGAAGCCACCCAGCGAATCGAAGTACCAGAAGAACGCTGAGAATCCCAGAAATATAGCTAGGGCAAGGAGGTGCCGACCTTTGAAGAAATCTCGATACTGGTAGGCAAGTATGCCAAACACAAACTGATCGATGCGCCCTATGATAGTGAGATAGGCCAGATTCTGTACGCTTCCATCCTGCACGTAAAGAAAGAGTCGCAACAGAATGGCGCCGACAACAAACAACATCAGGAGGCCGCTCGATTTGCGAGACATGAATAGTAGAAGCGGCAAAATAAGATAGAAATGGAACTCAACAGTAATTGACCAGCCGCCGTTAGGCAGTACGGGTTTTATGACGCCCAGGAACATAAACTTGGCGTAACTTAGAGGGTCGAGACCAGCAAGAATGAGTTGGACTCCCACTATGAAAACCACCAGAAACAGCAGGGGGGCCAGTCGTAAAAAGCGATTCCAGATAAAATAGCGGAACTTGATGTTCTTACCTGCCAGAAGCTTCGCAAATAAATAACCGCTGAGAGTCATAAACAGCGCGACGCCTGTGTGTCCTTCAGTCAGGAGCGACAGCGGGAAATAGGGTGGGGCTGCAAGGTGTCCGTTATTGATGTGCACGAAGTGCCATGTGAATACCATGAACGCGGCTATACCACGTATATGGTCCAGGCCAACGTAGTATTTCCCCGTGGACGATTTCAAACACTTCCCCTGATATTATTTTTTTGCAAATACCCTTCCTAGTATAATACTATTTTTCTAGCTGAACTTCTGTTTCAAGGGGAAGAATTGCGACAGATAGATGAAAGCGGCCATTTAACGTAGTGTGGGTTTACCGCCCGCGATAGAACCGTCCGGCCCTTCTTCACAGGACCAGTAGGATGCCCAACAATCTTCAATGCACAGGCCGGCTCTCAGGGCGGAGCGAACAAAACTTCCAGCCCTGGGACCATAGCGCGCTGGCTCTGGTTGTATGTAATGCGGATACTCTTCGAAGTCTGCAAAAGGGTATCGGCAAGTTAACTTTTTGAGATCAGAGCAATTTAGCCTCAAGTCTCATGCAACCGCCCCACTCCATTCAGCGAACACACTCACCCTGAGGTCACGGTAATGCTGAGCGCCGACCTTGTGCCTACACAAATTAAACAGATTTGATACGGCAGCATGAGTACCCAAAAACCTCTGCGCTTGCCCTTTTGATTTGAACTTCCGCATCCGCTCTCTCACCCTTGTCGGCTCATGGAATTGCTCGGCCCGATTGTTCGCGTACAGGGAATTATCATAAATAACATCCGGCATCAGTTCACGGTGAGCAACACCGTAGCTGCTTAACTTATCCGTCACGATCTTCCTAGGTTCGCCACCATGACTGAGTAACAGCCTTCTAAAAAACCGCTTGGCAGCCGAGGCATCTCGCTTGGCCTGTAGATACACATCAACGACTTCACTATCCTGACCCACAGCCCGCCACAGGTAATGCTGTTTGCCATTGATCTTCACGAAGACTTCATCGATGAAAAAGGTATCGCCGTAGCCTCGGTGTTTTCGCTTCAACCTTCGAGTCTATATAGCACCGAATTTGATACACCAAAGTCGAATTGCTTCGCGGCTGACTATGATGCCTCGCTCTGCCAGAAGATCTTATATATCGCGGTGACTGAGGTTGAAACAGAAGTAGAGCCAGAGGGCATACGAAATAATATCGGGCGGGAATCGGTGGCGTTTATAGGTATTCATCCGCCGATTATACCAATATCAGAGATTTAACTTGGCGGTACCTGTCAACGCAACTTTGGTGGCGAAGGTGCGAATCTCGTCTACAAATTCCGCGGGACGTTCCATGGCCGCGAAATGTCCACCTTTGTCGAACGTGTTCCACTGCACAATATCGCTGTAAACGTTGTCGCACCAAAGCCGTGGAAACAACATTGACTCTTTGGGAAAGCGCGCCACTCCGGTGGGCACAGCAACTGGCGCTTCAAGAAACTTCAGCCTGGGGTTCTGCGTTACCTCGTAGTACAAGCGCGTTGACGAACAAATGCTTTGCGTAAACCAATACACGGAAATATTGGTAAGCAGATCATCCTTATCGAGGACCGACTCGATGTCACCATCGCAATCCGTCCAGCTATAAAATTTTTCTGTAATCCAGGCGCAGAGTCCAGCCGGTGAATCATTGAGACCTACGCCCAAAGTTTGTGGCTTGGTCCCCTGAATTTTCTGGTAGCCGGTTTCCATCTGCTCAAAGTGTGCCATGGTTGCCAGATCAGCAATCTCCGAAGCGGACAAACCCTCGTTGGGATCATCAGTCGCGGGGAATCCAAAAGGCATATTGAGATGAATGCCGTAAAGATGCTCCGCATCGATACAACCAATATTGGACGTGATGAGGGCACCCCAGTCGCCACCCTGTGCTATGTACTTTGAGTATCCCAGGCGCGCCATGAGTTGGGCAAACGCTTCGGCCATTGCCAGCGTATCAAACTGTTCTGTCGTTGTAGTGCCGGAAAAGCCGTAGCCCGGCAGTGACGGGCATACAACATGGAAAGCATTATCGGCGGTTCCACCATGCGCCTCAGGGTTCACGAGCGGGTCAATGACGTGCAGAAATTCTACAAAGCTACCTGGCCAACCGTGACTAATGAGCAGTGGCGTCGCGGCGGCATGTTTCGACTGAACATGCACGAAATGAATATCGATTCCCGCAATTTCCGTCTTAAACTGAGGGAAACGGTTGAGCCGTGCTTCATGTTTCCGCCAGTCGTATTGGTTGCGCCAATAGTCACAAAGAGACCGGATGTATTCTGTCTCTGCACCGTAGCGCCAATCAGTCCCCGGTATTTGATCGGGCCAGCGAGTGAGATCCAGGCGGCGCTTTAGATCCTCGATGTCGGCGTCGGGGATGTCGATGGTGAATTCTGCTATTTGTGCATTGAGTGCCTGCATTTATTTTCCTGAATGCTGATAGATGTGCATTAGATAGTACAGGGGATGCTTCATCATTTTCCAGTGTGCCGACAAATTAACTGTTTACGGTCACAGGAGTCCAGCCTCAGGTCTCAAGCAACTGCCATTCTCCATTCTTCGACCGCACTGACCCTAAGATTCCGATAATATTCAGCGCGCACAAGATGCGTCCCAAGATTGAATAGATTAGAGACTGCAGCATGAGCGCCCAAGAATCGCTGTGCCCTATGCACTGATTTGAACTCCCCCATTCCTCGCTCCCTATTGACTGCCTTGATCTCTGTGGAGCGACACCGTTTTCGTCGGCTGCCACTTCCTTACAGTCAGGAGCAGCGCTCTAATGACGAGGTGTCGATCTATATTTTCATCTATCGACCAGCCCCCAACACGACGAAAAAATAAGCCCGATCCAGTGGCCACGTAAAAACATCCTTCATAGGTGCGAGCCTGTGGGGGTAGGTGGCTTACTCTTTCTATTAAACGACGGGTTTTGAGTTTTGTTCCTCTACGAATTCTATGTGCGACTTATCGTAAAGAGGTTCATCTCTTTA
>JAPKBI010000523.1 GCA_028823475.1 Halioglobus sp.
AGGTGATGCGTAATGTATTCAGAAACGGTCTGGGTTGAGCCTGCCATCTATCAAAACCCTTGAGTCTATCTATTTCCGCCAGTCGCCCTTAAGCAACAACCAGCTTCCTATGATTTGTATCGCCAGCATCGCAAGAAAACCGGCAAAAACTGCCAGGCCACTTATTGGCCGCAACATAGTAAACACTATGACAAAGCCAGCAACACTGAGTGCAAACTTACCCACTTCGCCAACATAGCTGGCCCGAGCTATGGCTTGGGCTGAACGCGCTCCGCGCCACCTAAAGGCGTAAAACGCAAAATAGGCCTGTGGCACGATGGCTGTGAGTCCACCGCTGAATACCGAGTAAGCAACAACTCTATCGGACATCAGTAAAACAAGGCTTGCTATAACGAGCAATGCCAATTGAACCCACGTGATTCGATGTACCGGGGGGCGCGCTATTTCAGCACCAGCCATCAGCGCCTCGCGTCACTCCCATCGTCATTAAGTACACCGATCTTCCTCATTTCGGGCGAGCATTATAGGGGCATTGCCCGACAGGTTCAACCGAGTTGTCACCGGCTGGGCAACTCAGTGTTTTTGCTCTTGATTTACACCCCCCTATTCCCGGATCAAGACCTGATCGCAGACATTAGGCGCCGGCACAGGGCCTTTTACTGGCGCCAATCATGGCGACTATATCGTGTGTCGCGGTCTTATTTGATATGACTCAAAATGCCGTCCAGCTCGTCTAGGCTATTGTAATGCAATACCAGCTTACCTTTACCTTTTGCGCTGTGTTGGATTTTGACCGATGCCCCAAGGCGCTGCGACAGATCGTCTTGTAAATGTCGAATATTAGGGTCAACCGGGGTGTCGGATGCGGATTGAGTCTTTTTCGCCAACCAATTGCGCACCAAAGCTTCTGTTTGACGCACCGTCAAACCTTTGCCTACCACGGTGCGGGCTGCCTGAGATTGATCGGAGCCCTCCAGGCCTAGCAGCGCACGCGCATGTCCCATCTCTAGGTCACCGTGTTCCAGTAGACGCCGCACGTCTTCCTGTAACGTCATCAGACGCAGCATGTTGGCGACTGTGGATCGGGATTTGCCTACTGCTGTTGCCACTTCCTGTTGCGTAAGCTCGAATTCCCGCTGCAGCCGCTGCAGTGAGGCGGCTTCCTCTATCGGGTTGAGATCCTCGCGCTGTATATTTTCTATCAGGGCCATAGCAATCGCAGCCTGATCAGAAACGTCACGGATAACCGCGGGGATAACATCCAGACCCGCCAATTGCGTGGCCCGCCATCGCCGTTCGCCCGCGATGATTTCGTACTTTTGATCAGAGATAGGGCGCACGACGATCGGCTGCATCAGGCCCTGGGCAATAATACTGTCCGCCAGTTCACGCAGGGATTCTGGCTCAATCTCCCGGCGTGGCTGGTACTTGCCGCTCTGGATAAGGTCTACTGGCAGCTCTTTAAATGCTGAATCCTCGCCGCCCATGGCGCCTTTTGAGCCGGCATGCGCCTCCGAGCCAACAGATTGCATGTTATTTCCTGCCCCGAGCAACGCATCAAGTCCCCGCCCCAAGCCCCGTTTTTTACCTGCCATCTCTACTCTCCCTCATTACAGGCCGCCACGGCATTTTTAGGCTGCTGCTTTGCCTCTTCCTCCGCTCGCCGGATGATTTCTCCCGCCAGCGCCATGTAGGCCTTGGAGCCACGGGAGTTTTTATCATAGTACATGGCTGGAAGGCCGTGGCTGGGAGCTTCCGCAAGGCGCACATTTCTGGGCACAACCGTGCGATAGACCTTGTCGCCAAAATGCGCGCGCAACTGCGCTGATACGTCTGTTGTAAGGCTGTTACGGGGGTCGTACATAGTGCGCAATATGCCCTCGATCCGCAGGTCTGCGTTGAGTGTTTCGGCCACGCTTTCAATCGTCCGCGATAGCGCTGCCAA
>JAPKBI010000083.1 GCA_028823475.1 Halioglobus sp.
CCTTGGTCATACCATTCGAATAATGACTGCTGGGCAGTTTTTGCGAGGTACGGCACGTGAATGTCTATGTCGCACTGTTGTCCGATACGGTCGAGGCGCCCGATGCGTTGTTCGAGCAGGTCCGGGTTCATCGGTAGATCAAACAATATGAGATGGTGAGAAAACTGGAAGTTGCGTCCTTCGCTCCCAATCTCTGAGCAGACAAGTGTCTGCGCACCGTTTACCTCATCTGCGAAATAGGCCGCGGCACGATCCCGTTCAATGATCGACAGGCCCTCGTAAAAGGCCGAGGATCGGATGCCAGCACGCAGGTGCAAATGATGTTCTAGCGCAACTGCAGTTGAAGCCTGCGCACAGATGACCAGAACTTTGGCAGGGCGGAGCTGTTTAAGCATTTGCTCCAGCCAGGTTACCCGTGGGTCGAATGCAAGCCAGCTGTCGTCGAGGTAGGGTGTTTCTGGATAAAGCCGTTCCTTGAGGTCGAGCTGTGCGTGTATGTACTGCTCTGGCGCCTCCAGTGGGTATTGGTGCAGTATCCGCTGTGGGAAACCTGCAACGGCAGCGCGAGTGTTTCTAAACAAGACCCGTCCCGTGCCGTGTCGGTCTAGTATTTGTTCGATGATGCTAGCGGTAGGTGCCCCAGCGTCCAGTCCCGAGGGCAGATCATCAACGACTTTGCCCGCTTCTAGCGCGTCGGCGAGCTCACTCCATTTGCGGTACTGTTGTTCCTCATCCTTGAATTTCTGTAAGTCATGAAAGCGCGACGGATCTAGCAAACGAAGACGCGCGAAATGGCTGGCCTGTCCAGTTTGCTCGGGCGTAGCCGTGAGTAATAATAGTCCTTTCGTTTGTTTAGCTAGGGCTTCAACAAATGCATAGTCATCGTTTGGAGTGTCTTGTGTCCAGCGCAGATGATGGGCTTCATCAATGACTATCAGGTCCCACTGTGAAGCCAGCGCCTCGGTTCGCAATGCGGGTTGAGAGACAAACAGCTCCAGGTTGCTGAGCACCAATTGCTCCGTGTCGAAGGGGTTACCCTCGGTAATTTCAGCCAGACGCTCAGCATCGAAAAGAGAAAAATGTAAATTGAAGCGACGCAGCATTTCCACTAGCCACTGGTGCAACAGGCTGGGCGGGACCAATACGAGTATTCTTGAGGCACGCCCCGTCAGCATTTGCTGCTGAATGATCATTCCTGCCTCAATAGTTTTTCCAAGGCCTACCTCGTCCGCCAGCAGCACACGTGGGGCGTGCCTTTGACCTACTTCATTAGCGATATAAATTTGGTGCGGCAAAAGGTTTGTACGTGAGCCCATTAGGCCTCGCACGGTCGAGCGCTGTACCTTGTCTATATGTATAAAGGTTGCGAAGCGCAGCGCAAATTCACTGTGCTTGTCGAAATGCCCATTGAGTAAACGCTGCTGTGGCGTGGTCAACTGGATAAATGCGTCAAGCTCCAGT
Source organism: Halioglobus sp. (assembly GCA_028823475.1). GTDB lineage: Bacteria > Pseudomonadota > Gammaproteobacteria > Pseudomonadales > Halieaceae > Marimicrobium. The sequence goes on from JAPKBI010000083.1 coordinate 1,462, forward strand.
TCAGATACTGTTAACTGTTGTTCATGGTGATCCGTGCCGATATAGACCAACAGCCCGTGGTGCTCCGTGACTTCGGTTACCAGCACTTCGACCTGATCAACCGTAGAGATATGGTCTCCCGCCTTAAAGCGCAGTCGTGTGAGGGGGGCATTTTCGATGGCGTATGTGCGTTCCTCTTCCACGGCGGGAAAGGCGAGGGTAACGCGACGCCCTTCGATGTCTACAATGATACCAAGTCCTAATTGGGCGTCAGCATGACTTACCCAGCGTTGTCCAATAATGTAGTCCATCAAAAAGATTTGCCTGTGATGTTGCAAAGAGGGGCATTTGAAACGGGCGACAGTTTATCACTGAAAGCGCGCATAAGCTTGAGTCTAGTATAGCGGAATTCCACCTGGTGCTGCCTGTGTTTCGTTGATGTCAGAGAAGAAGACATCCAGACTATTGCGGTAGGCTTGTTGCAACAAGACTTCAACATCGACTTCCTTGATAGCGGCGAGAGTTTCAGCAATAAAAGGTAGATAGTAGGGCGCGTTAGGTCTGCCACGATAGGGAACAGGGGTTAGATACGGAGCATCAGTTTCCAGTAATAGCTGAGTCATAGGCGTGGCGGCGACAACTTGCCGCACGTTATCTGCACTGTTGAAGGTAGTGATGCCGTTAAAACCCAGCATAAAACCCTCTGCAAGACAGAACTCTGCCAGTGCCAAAGAGGAGGTAAAGCTGTGTATCACACCCTTACGAGCGAGGGACGTACTGCAATTTTTTAGTATGTCGCGCGTATCATCGTCGGCTTCTCGAGTATGGATGACGACAGGCAGATCAAGTTCTATAGCAGTCTGCAGTTGCTGCTCAAAAGCGGAACGCTGCACCGCGCGGTCTGCGTGGTCGTAATAATAGTCTAGACCGATTTCACCCACCGCAAGTATTTTGGCATGCCCGGCGTTTTTTCGGATGATGGTATCAACCTCAGGAGTGTAGGACTCTGCCTCGTGTGGATGGATCCCCTGGGTACCCCATATGTTGGCGGAAGACGTGGCGAGCTTCATAACACTCTCTAGATTGTCCGCCGAGACAGCGATAGTGATAATCCGCTCTATGCCGACCTGGCGCGATTTTGCAAGTGTGACTTCCAGGTCCGCTTGATCCAGGTAGTCCAGGTGGCAATGGGTTTCTATGATCGGTGTTTTGAAGTGCGGGATGTCGCGCCGTTTTGTCTTGCTCATGGCTGGGAACTGCCTGATGTTGCAGTTTTACGTGCTCCAACTAGTGCGGCTGGGCGAACGTGAACGGTTATCAGGCTGAATATACCTCTATTGAAGTTTAAATTTTGCTCTATCTACGCGCGTCGATTGGCTTTCGTTTAGATTGCACTGGTTTAGGATGTTGATTTTTTGGGCGCACGTTTTTTCACCGCAACGCTCGCCTTGTTCTTAGGTGTCGCCGTCCCGCGCACTTTTATCGTTGCGTTGACGGGGTTCTTAGGCTTCGTTACTCTTTTTACCAAAGGATCTACCGAGGCGCCCGTTTTAGAGCGCAACTTGGGCGCTACTTTACCTATTGGCCTGATGGGGGCTTCTGCCCGCTTGGGTGATTGGATTTTGGCCTTGGCGGCAATCGCTGCAGTTTTACGCCGCGCGGGCTCCAGCTTGGTCGCAGCGGCATAGAGCTCTTCATAGGCGGCCACTAGGCAGTCGTGATAGAACTCGGGATCAGGCATGATGTCCCTGTCCGCCAGTACGGACAACGTTACTTTGCCAGAGTAGCTGAATACGAGATGAAAAATCCCCATGCCGGGGGTCAGTACACCTAGTCCATAGTAGTCCACCATTTTGGCACCGGCACAATACAGCGGGAAGTTGGGGCCTGCGACGTTGGAAATGCAGGTCGAGATGTTCACTGGGATGTGTCTAGACAATTGGTTGCGCGCCCAGAAGCTGGCTACCGATTTTGAGATGACGGGAGCAAGCACGCCTGCCAACATCAGCGCATCTACCATCGGGCTTGCTTCGCCGCTGACCTTTGCTTCTTCAGTCGACCCTTTAATTGCAGTAATTCGCTCGATCGGGTCAGCGATATCGGTGTGTAGTGAGGAGAATATCGAGCCGACCTGATTGTTTTCGTCGGTGGTTCCGCGCCGGGTACGCATGTTCAAGGGCATAGTCGTTGCGAGAGATCCCTCTTTCGGCGCCTCGCCCTTGGCCGCCAGATAGCGCTGCAGAGCTCCACCAATCACGCCAAGAGCGACGTCGTTTATCGTAGTATGGACAGCATTTTTGATGTCCTTGAAGCCTTCCAGCGGAAATTCTGCTGCGTCAAACACACGGTGTGGGCCAACAGGTCTATTTAGAATTGTTTTCGGCGCTGAGATATCAGGGGCCGGCACTTCTTTGCGCGCAATATCAATGGCATATTGAGTCAGGTCTTTAGCACTCCTGAGAGTCCCGGTGAACAGTTGCACTGTGTTTTTCGCACTATTGAGGGTCGCCTTGGTCATTAGTTCTGCAACTGAAGGCGCGGTGTCTACCAGGCGTGGTTCAGTCTCCCAGCTGTGTTTTTGCTCAGGGTTCGGCACCAGATCGTGCAAGGCCGTCATAAAGGACGAACCGCCGGCGCCGTCGACCATGGAATGGTGCATTTTGGTGTAGACAGCGAAACAGCCTTTGGGAAGGTTGGGGATGTTGTCCAGCCCTTCGATAATATAGGCTTCCCACAGTGGCCGGGACATATCCAGTGGACGAGAGTGGAGGCGGGCGGTCTGAATGCATAACTGTCGCCAGTCGCCAGGCTGTGGCAGGGCAATATGTCGCAGATGAAATTCTACGTCAAAGTTAGCGTCTTTTATCCAGTAGGGCCTGTCCAGACCACCGGGCACTTCTACTAGTCGCGTTCGAAATAACGGCAGATCTCCCAGGCGGCGCTCAAAGCTAGCAATGACGTCTTTAAAGCGAACGAATCCCCCGGGCGCCGTTGACGGATCATAAATCCCCAGACCACCGATATGTTGAGGGGTATTAGTTTGCTCCAGATTGACGAATGCAGAGTCGAGTATTCCTAGCTGTTTCATAATCTCTCAAGGGGCCATTGGGGGCGTATATCTGGTTCGCCTGAACATAGCTAAATGTGACGAATTGTCCATTGGATAGCATTCCTAGCAGGCAGCTCTCTTGGGACGTATCATCTAGCGCATATCATGCGAAGATTGGATGATAATACACATAAGTATAACACGAGGCTTTTATATCATTGATGCCCATTTCAGACCACACTGGGCAGCTAAAAACTGCTCAACAAGACAACTATTTGGCATAAAATCCTGCCCGGACGGGCATTTGAGCCGCATGTGTTAGCTCGCAGGCCTATGCGTTCTGTAATACCATCAGTGCGCCGCGGGCCGCGATTGGCTTGAGAGTCTTCCATTCAATGATCTCAGCAGAGAAGCGATCTTCACAACGCTGTGCCATGTCAAAGAAGGTCGAGCGTTTCGGGTCGGCGATCACGATGTGTTTTACGCCGGCCTTGACTGCGCGGTTGACCATATTGAAAACGGGGTCCACTAGTTCATCCCAGAAACAGATGTCTGCAGCGATAAGCATGTCGAATTGAGACAGTTGTTTGGTGGTTAATTTTTCAAAGGTAGACACGAGGGGCGTAGTGGAAACCCCGTTCAGACCAGCGGATGCTTCCAGATAGGGGAATACGTCGGGGTCCGCATCAGCTGAAGTAACCTGCGAGCCAAGGGTCTTGGCGCACCAGATGCCAGAAATGCCCCAGCCGCAGCCGACATCGATGACGCTGTTGCTGTGCTCCGGTCGATTTTTCCCTAAGTAATCTATGAGCAGGCGACTGGACTTCCAAAGTTTATTCCCGTGTATGGAGGGTTTAACACCCTCGCGCCTAACCTGTCTCATTAACGGGTGAGAACTCGTGGGCATTGTAACGCCGCGGAACCGGTGTCCTGTTGTTGGTTTACTCTTGTTCAACGTAATTCCTTTTTTGTTACGAGGCTAATCCAGATAGTAGAGGTTCAAGCGCCTTTTTGCAGCGTGCGAGAATAAAAGTATTGTTGGCTGGGGTCCACAACATTTACCGCTAAACGAGAAGACTTTTTGGTCACTGTACTAAAAGCTCAATGGTGTGCCGTTGCCTGTCATGCCGCTGTTAGTTGTTCGTGCTGAGTCAGATGGCCACACTGGATCACGTTGATTCACTGAGATAGGATGGCCATGCGGATATTCAGAGAAGGGCTCATGGACCATAGGAGGAATTGTGCATGGCATCGGTCAGGGAGCGGGTTGAGCTTTTAGAGAAGAACCAACCGAAGCAGGAAAGGGCCAAGCGCACTTACGAAGCAATTCTCACGGCAGCTGCAGAGCTGCTGGTTGAGGTTGGTGTGGAGCGTATCTCGACGAATATTGTTGCCGAAAGAGCCGGCATCACCGTGCCTGCTCTGTATCGTTACTTTCCGAACAAATACGCTGTTCTGAATGCGTTGGGCGCGGCGTGTATGGATAAACAAAATGCAGTTTTCCAGCAGTGGTTTGACAACCATTTGGAGCAGAGTGATCCGCACCTGTTGTTGGACGATATCTACGGCCTGCTCAAACGCACCTATGATGTCACCCGGGAGCAGGTAGGTGGCTTGGAGGTGGTGCAGGCTTTGCGGGCGGTCGAGCCATTACGTGACGTGCGACTTGCCTCTCACAGATTAGTCTCTCGCCAGTTCGCAACGATTGCTGCGGCGTTTCTAGGCCGGTCAGCGGATGAGCTGGTTATGACCCAGGCGCGGCTGACGATAGATTCGGGTTATGCTATCGTAGAGATGGCAATGGAGGGTCAGTCACTCTCAGCTGAAAGCATACTGCGCGAGGGCGCAAGAATGATTCAGCTGTATTGGCAGGGCATCCTGCGCGCTGACTGAGCGTTCAGGTCAGTCCTCTCCCAGCACATCCTCGGCCTGAGGACCCTTGTCGCTGTCGGTGACAACAAAACTCACGGTTTGACCATCACGTAGGCCGCGCCGGCCCTCACCGCGGATAGAGCGAAAGTGTACAAAAATTTCCTCACCGTCGTCCTTAGTAATAAAGCCAAAGCCCTTGGAGACGTTAAACCACTTCACCGTTCCACGGTCGCGCGATGCGTCTGAGACGGATTGTGGCTGGTTAGCATCGTCTGTATCTGAGCCAGAATGAGCCACGTTATCGCGAACAAGGAGCGCTGTTGCAGCTGTGGCTACAAAAAACGCGACCAACATTTGCGGGAACTGTTCAGGGTCAAATGGCTGGCCTGTAAGAACTAGCGTGTAGAGCGTGCAAGCTATGACAGCAATAACGAGACTGATAATAAGTTTTGTAATGAGACTCATCGGTTTCCTCCCAATGATTAACCGTGTCAGGATTGCACGGTATTGATGGCGCTGGGCATTCTAACATCAATGGCGCTGATGGGAATGCCTCATAGAAAATAAGTAGTATTAGAGTAGAGTTGGCTCCAGTGCCAACACGGTATAACGCAAGGCGCTAATGCCCTGCCCACTCAAACGGCAGCACCCATCGCATGGCTAAGCATACGCGTTATTCAGAGTTTCAAGACATCTTCAGCTTGCAGGCCTTTGGGGCCTTCGGTGAGCGTAAATTCGACTGCTTGGCCTTCATTGAGAGTGCGAAAACCTTCACCCTGTATTGACCTAAAGTGCACAAAAACGTCCTCTTCGCTGTCCTGCCTGGTCACGAAGCCGAACCCCTTGGCGTTATTGAACCACTTGACCGTGCCACATATTCGATCACTCATTCTGCTTTCCTCGGTTTTGCATTTTATTTTATTATGTTTGGCGTGTGTTTAATAAGCCTTTTGAAAGCGAAAAACCTCAACAGCACAACGTTCAGATACCTCGGATACGTTGTAATTGCTCCCGCAAGGTTTCCAACGCCTGCCGCTGTGCGTGCATTTTATCCTGTTCTTTGGCCACGACAGCTGCCGGTGCTTTGTCGACAAACGCCGCATTACCCAGTTTACCTTGCAGGCGTGTTAGATCGCTTTCGAGTTTGCCAATCTCGCGATTTAGACGGGTGATTTCTGCGTCCTTATCAATGAGCCCCGCCATCGGCACCAATATTTCTAATTCGCCCGCCAGTGCCGTTGCGGCCAGTGGAACAGCATCATCTGCTGCCAGCCAGTCGATATGAGAAATCTTAGCGAGCTTCCTTAGATATTGCGAATTTTTGGAAAGCCTGAGGCGGTCATTTTTGTCACCCTTGCGCAGCAGTACCGAAAGCTCCTTTCCGGGAGGAATATTCATTTCGCCACGAATGTTTCGCACGCCCTCGATAACCACCTTGAGCCATTCAATATCTTCATTGGCACGAATGTCTATGTCGTGTTCATTGAGTTGAGGGTAGGGCTGTAACATTATGGTAGGCCCTGATTTCCCTGCTAAAGGCCCGACCGACTGCCAGATTTCCTCTGTAATGAACGGCATCATGGGGTGTAGCAGCCGCAGCCATATCTCCAGCACACGAATCAGAGTTTGACGCGTGCCGCGCTTTGCTTCACGCGAAGCGTCATCGTCCCAAAGAGTAGATTTTGACAGCTCCAGATACCAGTCACAATATTCGTTCCAGATGAACTCGTACAATGCCTGTGAAGCCATATCGAAACGGTAGTTGGCGACAGCGCGCGTTACCTCTGAAGTTGTTTCCTGAAGTTGACTTATAATCCATCGATCGGCCAGGCTCAATTCCACCGTGGAATCATTCTGCGTGCCACAATCCTCGTTCTCACAGTTCATCAGCACATAACGTGCAGCATTCCAGATTTTGTTGCAAAAATTCCT
>JAPKBI010000524.1 GCA_028823475.1 Halioglobus sp.
GATGCAGCGACGACATGTCAGAAAATTGGACGCGTCTAATATTTTGCGGAGTTAATGATGATGGTGGCGATGACGACGATGAAGCTATCATGTTCATGCGCTTCGATAGGGTTGGGTGCTCCATTGTATTATCGTGGCTCCTCTTCATTTGGGTAGTGTTGTTCGCAAGTTGCTGAATTATGGCAATCGCAAGCCAGCTGATCGTACAACACATTCTATCGATCAATCACACCACAATAGACACGATCTTGATGCGAAAGATTGATCTTGGCACTATTGTTCATGCAGGATGGTTTTGGAATTAGTGCGCATGTGCGCACCTGCACAAATGGTAGTGCGAGCCTTCGGCCACTATGGTGAAAGTGCCTGTAAAGGGGATATTTACTGCTGATTTACGATTATTATCTGTATGAGAACCTAGCCCACTCAGTTTGAAAAGCGTGACACATAAAAACCCTAAAATTCATTTACGTTATACTCGGAGTCGTTGGGGATCCGAATTTTGACGGGTTGACGTCTGGTTTGAGAACGATTCAGGTAAGCGCATGATCCGTCCCGGTTTTCTTTCCTCTACAGAACGCCTTGAGCTTGAGGTCTGCGTGCGTAGTCAGCGCGAAGATCATGGCGTTGCGCGTCGGGCAAATGCGATCCTGTTGCTGGATGATGGGAAGTCCTGTCAGGTCATTGCGGAGTTTCTGTACCTGGACGATGATACTATCCGCGGTTGGCACAAGACTTACCGCGAGAGCGGCTGGGACGCGCTTGCTTTCGATGGCTGGAAAGGCGGTCAATCTCGTATGAGCGCTGATCAGGAGGCGACATTATGCGGATGGTTGAATGATCGCTTCTGCCGCTCGACTGTTGAGATCAGGGCCCATATTTCAAAAGAATTCGGCCTGCGCTACTCTCATTCTGGCTGCATCAAGCTTCTGGCGCGATTAGGCTTCGAGTATCGTAAGCCAAAGGCGCTTCCACGGGTTGCGTCTACAGAGAAGCAGGCCAACTTCATTACAATGTACCAGCGCCTGATGACCGAGCTTGGTGCGGATGAAGCCGTCTATTTTGCCGATGCAGTCCATCCAGAATATCAGACAAAGCCTGCATACGGTTGGGTAAAAGCAGGCTCAAATCCTGCAGTCCCGACCACGGCAGGCCGCGGCCGGGTTAATATCCATGGCGCGATCAACCTGGAAACCTTCGACGCACCCTTTGTCGAGCCAACGACCGTCGATGCGGTCAGCGCCGCACAGCTTCTCGCCAAGATTGAAGCACGCAATCCTGACAAGCGATTGATCCATGTCATCTGGGACAATGCCGCCTATCACAAAGGGCCAGATGTCAGAGAATTTCTCGCAAGGCCAGATTGTCGTATCCATCTTATCCAGCTGCCCCCGTACTGCCCTCACCTGAACCCGATCGAACGGCTTTGGGCTGTCATGCACCAATACGTGACACACAATCGACATTACACCTCCCAAAAACAGTTCGCGAATGCGATCCTAAAGTTCTTTCGCGAAACTATCCCAAATGAGTGGCAATCTTTCCAGGATCAGGTGTCAGATAACTTCAGGGTCATCAACTACGATAAATTTCGGGTTTTGGGGTGGCAGTGGTATAGTAATATTTTGTATATATTAATTGGCGTTTAATTTGTGCCATCTTTTAATCCTTGAAGTGGTAGCGCCAAGATTATTGTAATCGCCGGCTTAAATGATATGCGCTTAAAGGCTTAGTGGTAACTGCTTGACCATGTCCAGCTGGACTATCGCAGAATGGACCAGGGATCAAAAAACTGTGGCTTGAGGTTCGTGTGCCCGTTGGAGTGAGTGGCTAATAGCAGGAACTAAAAACTGCGGCCCCAGAGCCAAGCAGCGCCCACCTTGTGAGCTGCCTATGGTGCTGGCCGATGGTGTTGGTCGATTCCAATTACATTA
>JAPKBI010000084.1 GCA_028823475.1 Halioglobus sp.
GATACATCTTTTTCGACATTACAGTCGGCAAAATAAAAGCCCCGTACGTCGACCAATTGAGGACTGGTAGCAACGTAGCAACTAGTGGCAGCGCCCTCAGGAATGGTTTTCAAAAAGGCCCACCCAAGGTACTTTGCTCCCCACTGTTCCCAGACAGACAGGTTCTTTAGCAGTCCAGTTGCGATCACTCCAGGGTGAACGCTATTGGATGTGGCCTCGGTATGGGATATCCGAGCTGCCAGTTCACGAGCGCACAATGCATTAGCCAGTTTTGACACACCGTAAGCGTTCCAAGGCTCATAGTGTTTACTGCCATCTAAATTGTCGAATTCAATGCCTTTGTCCGCGCGGCTATGGGCGGTGGAACTGAGGAGGGTAAAGCGGCCCTGAGGTGAAGCGAGTACGGGTTTCAGAAGCTGATTGATCAAGATGAAATGACCAAGATGGTTGACCGCAAATTGTTTTTCTACACCATTGACCAACTCTAAATCTTGCAGGGCCATGATGCCGGCATTCGTAATGAGGCCATCTAAAGGAATATTCATAGCGCGGATACGCTCGGCACAGCGAACGACAGATTCCCAGTTTGCCAGATCTAAAAACATCGGTGTAGTTTCGCCGTCAATGGTGGCACAAGCTTTATCTGCTTTTTCCTGTGTACGGGCGATGCCGATAATGTGGGCACCCCGCAGAGACAGAACCCGCATTGTTTCATAGCCCAATCCTGAGTTGACACCGGTGATGGCAATAGTCATACCACTGAGGTCGATCCCCGCAGTCACATCCTCGGCGGTAGAGTCGCTGTTAAACGGACTGTGCAGCGGCTGTCGGGTGATAATTTGCGCCATTACTGCTGACGGCAGGGCGCTCAGCACGCTCAAGGTTGCCATGTATTGAATAATCTGACGGCGACTAAATTGTTGGTTTGACATGGTACGGTTCTCTTGCTCGATGTAAGGATCGTTTTGCACCTAGTGTGACCATGGCGGGTCAGCAAAATTCCAGTGTAAAAGTGTAGAACAATTCAAGCTCAGGACACAGAGAATGATCTGGGCATAGTAACGTGAGAATTTGGGTTGTTTTTACGATTTTCCACTGGCTAAGCCTTGCTTGCACAGCTTTGCTGACACTCTGTTACACTGCCGCCCCGTTTATTCCGGAAATGGCCTACCACGTGAGTCAGCAACTTTTTTCCAGTTTGCCCCTACCCCCTGCACAGCTTGTCAATCTGGAGAGCATGGGCTACTCGGCAATGACCCCGATTCAGGCGGCAACCTTGCCGCAGGCGCTGGCAGGCGTGGATCTCATCGGTCAGGCCAAAACCGGCAGTGGTAAAACGGCGGCATTTGCGCTGCCGCTGTTAGCGAGACTCAACCCTCGAGACTTTGGCACTCAAGCCCTGATACTGTGCCCCACGCGAGAACTGGCCTCGCAGGTCGCCAGCGAAATCCGGCGTCTGGCCCGTTATCAGCAGAATATCAAGGTCGTCACGCTGTGTGGTGGTCAATCGATAGGGCCGCAAATAGGGTCGCTGGAGCACGGGGCACATGTCGTAGTTGGCACCCCTGGCCGAATCAAGGATCACTTGCGCAAGGAAACTCTGTCGCTTGAGCGGATTAGCACACTGGTGCTGGACGAGGCTGATCGGATGCTGGAGATGGGTTTTATTGATGACATTACGACGATCATTGGCAAAACGCCGTCGTCGAGACAGACATTGTTATTTTCTGCGACGTTTCCGGATAACATCCAGTTACTGAGTAGTCGCTTTCAGAATTCTCCGCAGCGCATTAGCGTTGAGTCACTGCATGACGACCAGCAGATCAGTCAACGGTTTTTTGTTTGTCACAAAAGTGAGCGATTGGCGGGCTTAGTGAAGCTGCTGTCGACGTTTCAGCCTTCTAGCGCTGTCGTATTCTGCAACACTAAAGTAGTAGTCCGTGAGGTGTGCGAGTACCTTGATCGCTCTGGCATCCACGCTCAGGCACTGCACGGTGATATGGAGCAGCGCGATCGTGACCAAGTACTCGTACAATTTAAGCAGTTAAGTTGCACCATATTGGTCGCCACCGATGTCGCTGCGCGCGGTCTGGATATTGATGATTTGCCCGCTGTAGTGAATTTTGAGCTGCCACGCAATGCTGAAGTCTATGTCCATCGCATAGGGCGCACGGGGCGCGCGGGCAAGGAGGGCCTAGCGATTAGCCTGCTTACCGAGTCGGAGCATTACAAGCTGCAGGCTATTGGCCTGTATCAGAGCCGTGAGTTGGAGTTCGAGGCGATTAATCGTGTACAGGATACGAATAACCCGTTGCCCCAGCCTGCCTTTGTCACTTTGTGCATCCATGGTGGACGCAAAGAAAAGGTCCGGGCGGGTGACGTCCTTGGCGCACTGACGGGAGAGGCGGGAATCGATGGTAAAGCCGTGGGCAAGATTACTGTGACGGAATACTCTACGTATGTCGCTATCGCCCGGCCCCAGGCAGACAGAGCGCTGGGACGTTTGCTCAATGGCAAGATCAAGGGGCGTAAGTTCAAAGTGCGTAAACTCTAGAATTGCGCTGAAAATTTGGATTATTACCGCAGACCGCGCTCGACCTTATACGGCAAATACTCTAGAGTGCGCCCCCTATTTGCAATCCCTTCGCACTCGTACCCCAACCACACACCCGTGTCAGGAAAACTCCGTTGATTTCTACCGCCAATATCACTATGCAGTTTGCTGCCAAGCCTCTGTTTGAAAATATCTCAGTCAAGTTTGGTGATGGCAATCGCTATGGGCTGATCGGTGCTAATGGCTGTGGAAAATCAACCTTCATGAAGATCCTAGACGGCAGTTTGGTGCCGTCAGCCGGTAATGTGTCTATCACGCCAAATGAGCGTCTTGGCAGATTAAGTCAGGATCAGTTTGCCTTTGAGGAATACTCCGTTGTTGATGCGGTCTTGATGGGCCACGAAGAGCTGTGGGCGGTTAAGCAGGAGCGAGATCGCATCTACGCATTGCCCGACATGTCGGAAGACGACGGCATGAAGGTCGCGGAGTTGGAGGTCCAGTTTGCTGAAATGGACGGTTATAGCGCTGAAAGTCGTGCGGGAGAGATTCTGATGGGCGCGGGCATTGCTCAAGAGCTGCACTACGGTCTGATGAGTCAGGTGGCGCCGGGCTGGAAATTGCGCGTATTGCTGGCTCAGGCTCTGTTTTCTGATCCTGATATATTGTTGCTGGACGAGCCCACCAACAACCTCGATATCGACACGATCCGATGGCTGGAAGCGATGCTCAATGAGCGAAAGTGTACGATGATTATCATTTCGCACGATCGACATTTTCTCAATGCAGTGTGTACCCACATGGCCGATATTGACTACGGCGAGCTGCGAGTTTACCCGGGCAACTACGACGATTTTATGACGGCATCTACCGCAGCGCGAGAGCGTCAGCAGTCCCAAAATGCTAAGAAGAGTGCCGAAATTGCCGATCTTCAACAGTTTGTTAGCCGCTTCTCGGCGAACGCTTCCAAGGCCAAGCAGGCCACCTCGCGTGCGAAGCGTATTGAAAAAATTAAGCTGGATGACATTAAGCCTTCCAGTCGAATCAGTCCCTATATCCGGTTTAAGCAGGAAAAGAAGTTGCATCGCCAGGCGCTGGTGCTGGATAAGTTGTCTCATGGATTCGATGAGGGGCCACTGTTTACGAAGGGCAGTATGATTCTTGAAGCAGGGGCTCGAGTGGCAGTGATTGGCGAAAACGGCGCGGGCAAGACGACGTTTTTACGTTGCCTCATCAATGAAGTTGCAGCGAACAGCGGCAGCGTCAAGTGGGCGGAAAACGCCTCATTAGGTTACTGCCCGCAAGATAGTACTTCCGAATTTAACTGTGAGCTTAATCTGTTTGATTGGATGAGTCAGTGGCGCAAACCTCACCACGACGATCAGATTGTGCGCGCTACGCTTGGTCGACTGTTATTTTCATCTGATGATTTCCTAAAGCAGGTGAAGGTCTGCTCCGGTGGAGAAAAAAACCGTTTGCTATTCGGTAAGCTGATGATGATGGATACCAATATTCTGCTGCTGGACGAACCGACCAATCACTTGGATATGGAGTGTATTGAGTCTTTGAACCTTGCGCTCGAGCACTATGACGGCACGCTAATTTTTGTCAGCCATGATCGTGAGTTCGTGTCATCATTGGCAACGCGGGTTATTGATATTCAGGATCACGAGTTGGTGGATTTTCAGGGGACCTACGAAGAGTATCTGAGCTCCCAAGAGCAGCGAGAAATACGCGCTAATTAATGTGCTTTCAGTACATACCTGAAAAATCAGGCGCGCATTTATTCCAGTAATTCCGGCTGTTCGGCGATAATTACATCGTACAGAGGCTGAAAGTTGAATTGTCCTGAAAGAGCGTTGCCGACCACTTCCCGTGTGAGAAGTGCAACGTCGTGGCGTATGAGTTTGGGCGTCCCCGCGGCTTCAGCCATCAACTGAGCCTGACAGCTGCGCTCCATGGTAATGAACCACCAGGCCGCGGCCTCGATGGTTTCACCCACAGTGAGTAGGCCGTGGTTCTGCAGGATGGCTGCTTTGCGATCACCCAATGCCGCTGCGATCAGTTCGCCCTCGCTATTGTCTAATATCACGCCGCTAAAATCATCAAACAGGACATGGTCTTCATAGAAGGCACAGCTGTCCTGGGTCAGCGGATCCAGTAGTTTTCCGAGTGAGGCAAAGGCCTTGCCATACAATGAGTGGGAGTGCGCTGCTGCCGTTACCTTGGGGTTGGCCATATGAATTCGCGAGTGAATGGTGAACGCTGCGCCATTGAGTAAACCATTTCCCTCAACTACCTCGCCCGTGTGACTGACCAGTAGCAACTCGGACACCTTCACCTGTTTGAAAGATCTGCCAAACGGGTTCACCCAAAAATGATCAGTTCGCTCGGGATCGCGCACAGTGATGTGCCCCGCAACACCCTCGTCAAAGCCGAATTTTCCAAATAGGCGCAATGAAGCGGCCAACTTGTTTTTTCGATCCTGGCGTATCTCGTCCATGTTTTCTGGCTGTGGAGTCATGTTATTTGTGTCGCCCATATTCATGACGATACTGTTTGCTGGACCCTTCATGTTTTTTACCTCGCTTATAGTTTTACAGCGTACTAGCACAGTCTACACTTTTCTCATGCTAAAAATCGATAAGTAGCGGGACGCGATAGCGCATAATTTGACGAAGACTTACTGCCACTTGATCTGGCGGGCGCTGTTGTTTCAGTGTTGTACAAAAATGGTGGCAGTGGCACCAAGACCTGCCTGCAGGCCAAGGGCAGCCCTCATGGGCGCAGTGCTTTGAATGTGGTTGCCCCTCGATTTATAAGTGGCGCATATGAAATTCAATATGTTCGCCGATGAACGAGGCGATAAAGAAATAGCTGTGATCGTAGCCAGCTTGCCGGCGTATTGTGATGGGGTAGTTAGCGTCGGAACAGGCCTTCTCCAGGAGCTCTATTTTTAATTGTTCGATCAGAAAGTTGTCGGCATCACCCTGATCTACTAGTAGGGGTAAGTGCTGTTCGGCTTCTGCCACAAGCTCGGTGGTATCGTAACGTTTCCAGCGTTCACGATCGTTGCCGATATAATGTTCGAGCGCCTTCTGGCCCCAGGGGCAGTTGATCGGGGAACAGATAGGTGCAAAGGCCGAGGCTGAGCGATAACGTCCGGTATTTTTTAATGCGATCGTCAGCGCTCCGTGGCCGCCCATTGAGTGCCCAAAAATACCCGCGCGCTCACAGTCTACTGGCAGATTGGTGGCAATAATTTCTGGCAGTTCGTTCACAATATAGTCGTACATTCGATAGTGGCGGGACCAAGGTGCCTGCTCTGCATCAACATAAAAACCTGCACCTAACCCAAAATCGTAAGCAGCGTCTGGATCATCTGGCACACCTTCTCCGCGCGGGCTCGTGTCCGGGGCGACAATAGCAACGCCGTATTGGGCGGCATATTGTTGCGCGCCCGCCTTTTGCATGACATTTTCGTCGGTGCAGGTCAATCCCGACAGCCAGTAAAGCACGGGTACGTGATTCTGCTGCGCTGCCGGTGGCAGATAAACCGAAAAATTCATATCGCAGTCGAGCGTTTTCGAAGTGTGGGAGAAGCGCAGTTGCCGCCCACCAAAAGACGATGTTTCCATTATTTGTACTAAGGATGACACTAGCTACAACCCTTTTTTGATGTTGATGATACGAAGTGTATACAAGAGACCTAATCCTCCGGCAAATTTGCCCTGTGATTTTAGCCCATCAGTAAACGACGACAGAACGGATACTTTCACCGCTGTGCATAAGATCAAACGCCTTATTGATATCCGCCAATGGCATGGTATGGGTAATCAGGTCGTCAATCTGTATCTTACCTTCCATATACCAGTCGACGATTTTTGGAACATCCGTGCGACCACGTGCACCACCGAAAGCGGTGCCGCGCCAGGAACGCCCCGTCACTAGCTGGAACGGCCGCGTAGATATTTCTTGCCCCGCGCCGGCAACACCGATAATACAACTTTGTCCCCAACCCTTGTGGCAACATTCCAGCGCCTGGCGCATCACATTGACATTGCCGATGCACTCAAAGCTGTAGTCCACACCACCGCCTGTCATATCAATCAGGTGATCAACCACGTTTTCAACTTTGTTCGGGTTCACGAAGTCCGTCATGCCGAATTTTTTCGCCAGCTCAACTTTTGAGGGGTTGATGTCGACACCAATAATTCGTGTTGCGCCTACCATTCTGGCGCCCTGGATGACATTGAGGCCGATGCCCCCGAGACCGAAAACCGCAACGGTAGAGCCGGGCTCGACCTTCATGGTGAAAGCGACCGCGCCAATGCCAGTAGTGACGCCGCAGCCGATGTAGCAGATCTTGTCAAACGGCGCGTCCTCGCGCACTTTGGCGAGCGAAATTTCCGGTAAGACACTGTGGTTGGCGAATGTGCTACAGCCCATATAGTGCAGGATGGGTTTGCCATCCAGCGAAAAACGGCTGGTACCGTCTGGCATCACGCCTCGCCCCTGTGTTGCGCGCACTGCTTGGCATAGGTTGGTCTTGGGGTTGAGACAGTATTCGCATTCCCGGCACTCGGCTGTATACAAAGGAATCACATGGTCGCCTGCTTTTAGAGAGGTGACGCCGGGACCGACTTCGACCACAACGCCCGCACCTTCGTGTCCGAGTATGGCGGGAAATGCCCCTTCGGGGTCGTCACCCGATAAAGTGAAGGCATCGGTGTGGCAGACCCCTGTCGCCTTCATTTCCACCATGACCTCACCGGCTTGCGGTCCCTCTAGATCAACGTCAACGATTTCCAAGGGTTTGCCCGCTTCAAAGGCGACTGCTGCGCGTGTTTTCATTGTAATCCTCTAAAAAATCAACTGACAGGGGACGTCAGTCTAACGATATGCCTGTCAGAGATAAACAGCGCAGTGGTTAGCGGAAGGGATTTATACCGACCAGCGTTCCAGACAGAGTGTCAGCCACCGTTTAAGCGCCGCGCTGTGGAATTTATCGCGGTGCGTGATGAGATACCATTCACGGCGGAAGTCGCGCCCAGGCACCTTAAGCGGCACCAGCGAGCCCCGCTTAAACGCTTCCGCTACGCAGATCTGCGACAGGCAACCCACTCCCAGACCGGCCTCTACGGCACGCTTGATGCCTTCAGTATGTTGCAGTTCCATGCCGATGTGCAGATCCGTGAGAATACCCTGCATTGCACGGTCGAACGCCTGACGTGTACCGGAGCCTGGTTCCCGGACTATCCAGGGTAACGTTAACAAGTCTTGATCGGACAGGGCAGTCGATGTTGACAGCGGATGATTTGGAGCCGCGAACACGACCAACTCATCACGCCGCCAGTGCACAATATCCAGATCCGGGTGCTGCAGTTCGCCTTCAATCAGTCCCATATCGAGTTCGAATCCGGCTACTTGTTTGGCAATGGTTTCGGTATTCGCCACACGTAAAATAATATCCGACTTGGCATTTTGTTGGCGAAAGTCAGCGATCATGTTGACAGCAATATAGTTGCCAATGGTCAGAGTAGCGCCTATTTCCAGTCGTCCGACCACGTCTTCGCCGGTCAGTGCTTGCTCAAGGGAACGCGCCTGCTCCAGCAGACTTTCGACCTGGGGCCTTAGTTGCTGCCCCAACTCGCTCAGTTGTAGCCGTTTGCCCAGCCGATCGAAGAGTTTCATATCAAACTGGCGTTCCAA
>JAPKBI010000003.1 GCA_028823475.1 Halioglobus sp.
CTGCCGCGATCTCCACCACCGGCACGCCATATTCGTGCTGGTAATCCTGCACGAGCTTCCTGAAGAGCTCGAGATCTTCTGTATCCAGCGTTTCCGTGATGCGCTGTTTGAACTTTCCAACCCGCTTGTCCGTCACTTCCTCAATTGTCGGTAGTTCCATTTTATCTAAGGTATTGCCAGTGGCTTTTTCAATTGCACCCAGCAACCGGCGCTCGCGACTAGCTGCAAATAAAATAGCATCGCCCTTGCGGCCAGCTCGACCTGTTCGCCCGATACGATGAATATAGGATTCTACATCCGAAGGAATATCGTAATTGATGACGTGACTGATGCGCTGCACATCCAGCCCGCGCGCTGCCACGTCAGTAGCGACGACAATATCGAGTTTGCCGTTCTTAAGATTCTCTACGGTCTGCTCACGCTGCTTTTGCGGGATATCCCCATTCAAAGCTGCCACTGAGTAACCGCGCGCTGACAGTTTATCTGCCAGCTCCGCAGTCAGTATTCGGGTGCGCACAAAGATCAGCATCCCGTCAAAATCTTCCACCTCCAGAATGCGGGTCAACGCATCGAGCTTATGCATCCCCGCCATCATCCAGACCCGCTGGCGAATTAAATTCGTGGTAACGGCCTTGACCTTGATCGCGACTTCTCGCGGATCACGCAGATGCCGCTTTGCAATACGACGGATGGCATCGGGCATCGTGGCGGAGAACAGAGCAATCTGACGCTCCTGCGGCGTCTGCTCTAAGATCCACTGCACATCGTCGATAAAGCCCATGCGCAGCATTTCGTCGGCTTCATCGAGCACCAGCGTTTTCAACGCGGACAAGTTTAGTGAGCCACGGCGCATATGATCCATTACCCGTCCGGGTGTGCCGACAACAACATGCACTCCGCGCTTCAACTGACGCAACTGGCCGGTGTAATCAGAACCCCCGTAAATAGGTAGCACATGGAATCCCGGCATATGCCGTGCATACTTCTGAAATGCTTCAGCGACCTGTATAGCCAACTCTCGAGTTGGCGCCAATACCAATACCTGTGGCAATTTTAACGTGAGGTCCAGTAAAGCAAGAATAGGCAGCGCAAATGCTGCTGTTTTACCAGTCCCCGTCTGGGCCTGGCCCAGCACATCAACACTCTCGAGCATAAGTGGAATGATTCGAGCCTGAATCGGAGACGGTGTTTCGTATCCGACATCAACCAGGGCTTGTTGCAGGGGAGCGGGCAATTCCAGTTCTGAAAAACTGGTTACCGCATCGGAAGAGGACATGATGAGTACCTTGAAGAGAGTAAGAGACCCACTGTAGAGGCGGCCGCAGAGTATACAGGGAAACGCGGCGGGTGTCGCTTAGCTCCGGGCTAGTCTGCGCAGTGCTCCACGAGGACAAGGGCCCGGCTCTTCAGACAGAAACGCTTTCCTCGGACAGCAAATACCTAAAAATCTGTCGTATTACCCTGCCCTATTTCCCCTGACTATGCTCCAGCATCGCCTGCATCTTCGCGTGTAGCAGGTTAACTGCCTTGAGAGGGCGCACCATAACCTTAAACTCGATAATTTTCCCCGCGTCATCAAAAGTCATGATATCAACCCCGTTAACAATAATGCCATCCAGATCACAGACAAATTCTAGTACCGCATGTTGTGGTGTCACCACTTCTTTTACATAGCGGAAACTGTCATTGAACACACCGAAAGCGGCGGTTAGATACGCTCGAGTTAGCGCCCGTCCCTTTTGGGGTGTATGCACAACAGGTGACATAAATACACAATTCTCTGCCAGTAGCTCTTCCAGACGATCCATATCTCGACTGCGCGCTATCTCATGCCACAACTCTACGGTATTCATTGCATTCACTCCTTGCCAGACCTCCGGCGGCTAAATATCGATTTCCTGCACAAACTCTCGCTCGATTTGCTGCTGTAGCTCATAACGCGCAACGCCCTTACTGCGGCTCGATTCGCGCAGGCGCTGCCTGTATCGACCTGTGCGATA
Organism: Halioglobus sp.; assembly: GCA_028823475.1. GTDB lineage: Bacteria > Pseudomonadota > Gammaproteobacteria > Pseudomonadales > Halieaceae > Marimicrobium. The sequence goes on from JAPKBI010000003.1 coordinate 2,001, forward strand.
GTACTTAACCAGTTGAGGAAAACGCTCTGGCTCGATCTCGCCGGCAATCAGCTCCTCAATAAAGGCAATATCGATGCCTACACGGTAGGCAATTCGACTGGGCCTAATCTTGTGCGAGTGAAACTCAGCCACAATATGGATCTGCTGCTCTCGTGAATGCGTGCACGGCCGAGAATAGCCATAGGGTGGCGACGGAGTGCGGGTATCGTGGTGCGAGGTATCAGTGCTCATCGGCAACTTTTACCATTTCATCACCAGAATGCCAAGCCCGAGCAAGCTTCAGTCCCTGTAAGTGCCAAATAAGTGACTTTTCTGGTTAATTTTCGTACATCAGAGGTCTATACTTGCGCGCTATTACCGCATCCTCCAAGTGCACCGCAATCACATAGCGAGAAACAAACCATGAATGCAGAGCAGCAATTACCCACCCTAGGTGACTCAGAACAGAAAATGAATAGCACTCTTCAAATGCAGCGCGATGCCTACCTCAAGGAAGGTATTGTCTCGGCCGAGACACGCATTGACCGGCTGCAGCGCGGCGTCGATGTTTTAATCAAGTACAACGAAAAAATAACGGATGCTCTGAATACCGATTTCACCTGCCGCCCCCGCGAGGTGACCCTACTGACTGACGTCGGGGCGGGGATAGCACCCATGAAGCACGCCATCAAGCATCTACGCTCTTGGATGAAACCGGAAAAGCGTCCCACCATGTTTCCCTTTAACCTGGTTGGCGGCCGCTCTCGCATCGAATACCAGCCCTTGGGCGTAGTCGGCATTATTGCGCCATGGAATTTCCCGGTCAATATGGTGTTCGCGCCTCTTGCCGGCGTCCTTGCTGCGGGTAACCGGGCCATGATCAAGCCATCGGAGTTTACCCCTGCCACTTCCGCGCTGATGGCAGAAATGATCGCCGAGGTCTACGACCCCGCGGAGATCGCGATATTCGATGGCGGCCCGGAAGTCGGCCAAGCATTTTCCAACCTGCCTTTTGACCACATGATCTTTACCGGCGCTACTTCGATCGCCCGCCATATCCTCACTGCTGCAGCGCGTAATTTGGTACCGGTGACCCTGGAGCTAGGCGGGAAATCGCCAGTGGTGATTTCACGCAGCGCTGATATTGAGAAAAGCCTAGGGCGTATCATGACCGGCAAGACACTCAATGCAGGACAGATTTGCCTCGCGCCAGACTACCTTTTGGTTCCCGAAGAGAAGTTGCATGAAGTTATCGCCGCCGCGCAAAAAGCGGTCGCCCAGATGTATCCCAGAATCCTAGACAACCCGCAATACACCTCTGTTATCAACGAGCGTCATTTTCAGCGTCTCAATGGCTATCTCGCCGAAGCAAGCGAACGCGGCCAAAAAATCATTCCTATCAATCCCGCCAAAGAGGATTTTAGTGCGCAGCAGGGCACGCTGAAAATACCACCCACACTGATCCCCGAGCCTGCGGATGACCTAAAAATGATGGAGGAGGAATTGTTCGGGCCGCTGCTCCCCATTCGCACCTACAGCAATTTCGAAGAAACTATCAGCTACATCAATAGCAAGCCTCGCCCACTCGCTGCGTATTACTTCGGTGATGACAAGCAAGAAGAAACTGCTTTGATCAGTCGCACCACCTCCGGAGGAGTCTGCATCAATGATGTCGTTATGCAGGTCGCACAGGAGGACTTGCCGTTTGGTGGTGTCGGCCCTAGCGGGATGGGAGCCTACCATGGACTCAAAGGCTTTCAGACGTTCAGTCACGCCAAGTCCATCTACCGTCAGGCCAACATCAATATCGCCAAACTGGGCGGCATGCTGCCGCCGTATGGCAAGGCCACGGAGAGTACGATCAAAATGCAGCTAAAAAAGTAGTTCTATTTCTTACAGCGTTCAAGCGGGCCATGAGACAGGTAATTAAGATTCTTTCAGGGCTCGCTCGAATGGTATATCTTCAGCCGGATTTCGACTACGTTGCCCAACCATGAACACCAAAACAGAGAATAATCTTATGCTACGAACTCTTCTTATCAGCAGTATTTTTCTGCTCAGTGCGTGCAGTGTAGAACCCGGCACCGCAGAATGGTGCTCTAGCAAAAAGGAGCAAGCAAAGAGTGAATGGTCGGGGTCGGACGCGGCCACTTACGCCCAAAACTGTTTGTTCGATGGCTCTGCCGTGGGTTCTAAAAATTGGTGCGCAGATTTGTCGGCGAAAGCCAAAGGCGAATGGACTGCAAACGAAGCCGAAATTTACGCCAAGAACTGTCTTATGTAGCAGGCTGGATCAGCAGTGTGGGTATCCCAAGGCCATGGCTCTTAAGCGTCGCCACGAGGGTTCCGGGCTTTCTTCCTTCCCGGATGCTTGAGGCGGCGATGCCACGTGCATCAAGGTCGCTGACGACAGTCGCCAGATCTGCACATTGATAAGCGAGGCCCCAAAAGGCGTTTTCGCTGGCGCCGCCCTTATCGGATTCGATCACTTCCAGTGTCAGTTTACCTGCGCGGAAAAACAGCATACGGCCACCCCATTCAGGCACCGTTTTATCCAGAGCCAAGCGAACGCCCAACTCATCGGAAAATAATTTAATACAGGCCTGGGCATCGCTGGTGCGCAAAACCACATGATCAACCGATAATCCCGCGTATTGTGCCTCGGCACGCTGCTGACGAAAATCGGCCGTTGAATGGCCCCCACAACTACGGACATCAAGTCCCATAACGTTAGGCACCGCATGGTCTAAAGGTCCGGCCTCGGGCAATCTCAACACCATACCCTGAACACAAGGCTGGCCCACAGTGCCTTGCACCATTTCTATCACCGTATTAGGCAAGCCCCATCTGGCTGTCGGCTGTCCTTGTGGTGATTCACCCATAAAAGGTGGTGTCGCAAATAGCCGCTGGTACTGCTCGGCTGCCGTACCCAGTTGCGGCACAGCAATAACTATCCTATCAAACGTTACGGCCATCATCTGTCCTCTGAGCACCTTATCTATGCGATCTATAGTAAAAGATTTTGGCTTAATGTGCTGATCAGAATTACACTTGGGCTGCCGGGTTATTTTCTGGCCGGCAATTGCGCTAGTCCGCCAGGGGCACTCAACTTGCCGCCACCGATTTGAAACTACGAGGGAAATCTTTAATGTCTAAAACAATTGCAAGACTCATCCTGTCAGGCCTTGTTGCACTTGGGCTGGCCCTCCCTACCTATGCGCTGGCGGGTGATACGCTGCAGCGCGTAATCGACTTTAAGGTGCTGAGGGTTGGCATGTCAGGCAATCAGCCGCCCATGACGATGATCAGTCGCGATGGCGGCATGATGGGTTTTGACGTAGATCTTGCCAAGGCTCTAGCGATGGCAATGAAAGTCAAACTAGAAATCGAAGTGATGCCTTTTGGCGAGCTGATGCAGGCACTGGAGAAAGACAAAATTGATATGATACTGTCAAACCTGTCAATCACACCGGAACGCACTGAACAGGTCTCTTTTGTCGGTCCTTATATGATGTCGGGAGTGTCTATACTGACCGGAAGCACTGCCCTAGGCAGCGCATCCTCAGTCGAAGAATTCAACCGCAAAGGCCTCAAACTACTCGCTCTGAGCAACTCAACACAGGACTCTTTTGTAAAATCCAATGCACCAGAGGCGACGCTCATCGAAGTGCCTAGCTACAACAAGGGTGTGGCAATGTTGATCGCCGGCCAGGCAGATGCCATGGTCGCAGATATGACACAGTGCGTCTTAGCGACGCTGCGCTATCCCGACGCTGGCCTCACCACCTTGAGCAAGCCATTGACCGTAGAGCCTATTGGCATTGCGGTCAGTAAAGATGACGCGCAGTTTTTCAATCTGGTTGATAACTACCTGCGCGCCTATGAGAAAACGGGCGTGCTGAACCAACTGCGACAAAAATGGTTTGAAGACAATACCTGGATAGCGTCCCTTCCCTGAGAACATCTTGTGGCCGCGGTTACGAACAAAGGTGCAGATAATCTATTCCGTCCTTTTTATTGCGCGTAGATATTCCATACTCGCCGTCGTATTGTAGATCCATTATGAAGACATCCAGCCCAATCGTTATCGCGCATCGCGGAGCCAGCGGATACCTCCCTGAGCACACACTGGCGGCAAAAGCCATGGCGCATGCAATGGGAGCCGGCTTTATCGAGCAGGATGTGGTGCTAAGCAGGGATGGGGCCGCCATCGTGCTGCATGACATCCACCTCGACAGCACTACAAATGTAGCGCAGTGCTTTCCCGATCGCGCCCGAACCGATGGGCGCTTTTATGCCATCGATTTTGACCTACAAGAGATCAGGCAGTTGCGGGTACACGAACGGACTCACCTCGATGTCAAGCGCAACGGGCTAGCCGTATTTACCGAACGGTTCCCGGCCCAGCCTGCTTTGTTTCAGGTTCCCACACTCGCTGAGGAAATCGTTATGCTCGCTGGGCTTGACCGCAGCCGCGGGCAAAGCACCGGCCTGTATATCGAACTGAAGTCACCCAACTGGCACCGGCGCGAAGGGCTGGATCTGTCGGCCGCTATCGTTCAAGTGTTGAATGAGACGGGGTATTGGAATCGCCCTGAACAGGTTTTTCTACAGTGCTTCGATGACCAAACCCTCCGCCAATTACGCCACGACCTAAAGGCACCCCTGCCGATGATTCAGCTTATTGGCGACAATAGCTGGGGCGAAGATAGCGAGGTGGACTATGACTACCTCCGAACGCCGAAGGGGCTATCTTACGTGGCCAGTTATGCTCAGGGGATCGGCCCCTTTATACCCCACATTTACCTCGGCAAAACGGCATCGGGCGACGTCCATCTCAGCGAATTGGTGGCACTGGCGCGGGCACGCGGGCTTCTGGTGCACCCCTACACATTACGTCGCGATGAGCTGCCTAAAGGCATTGATAGTTTCACCGAGTTGCTGGATATCCTCATCCACCAAGCAGGTGTCGATGGCCTGTTCACTGATTTCCCCGATATTGTGGTCGATTTTCTGCGGACAGGTAGGATCATTTGATGACTTTTCATGAAATCAGGCATTACCTGCTTAGCAAACCGGAAGCGCAAGAAGACTTTCCTTTTCGCCTCCCGGTGGCCGTTATGAAAATACAGTCAAAGATGTTTGCCACGCTGGCGGAAAATAATGGGGTTGTCAGTATGAACCTAAAATGCGACCCGCATGAGGCATTGATCCTGCGTGACATTTTTCCGGCCGTAAAGCCCGGCTACCACATGAACAAACGACACTGGAATACAGTGGTATTCGATAGCAGTATTCCCAAGGGCGAGATTGAACGCATGGTCGATAATTCGTACGCCCTTGTCGTGCAGGGGCTGCGCAAGGCAGAGCGGTATGCTCTAGAAGTTCGCCATGGCCGGGTTGCGCTCTATCCAAACGCCGAAGTTTAACGATGCGCGCGCAGAAACCGCTGCCAGAATGCCTCAGGTACTAGCGTGCCGACGTCTAACAAGGCATTATCGTGGCTGTCTTGTTACCGCACAATACAGAGCCTGCTTTTCAGCCGCGAGGTACTCGGGTTGAAGCGCCAACAACGGAAATCAACGTGAACCCAAAGGTCATCAGACGAACTAAGATCGTCGCCACCGTCGGACCCGCCAGTGATTCGGACGACATCATCGCCAAGCTCATTAGAGCTGGCGTCAATGTATTCCGCCTCAATTTTAGCCATGGCACCACCGAGCAGCATACTCTTGTGGCGAGCCGAATTCGCAAGCAGGCCAGTATCGCCGGCCAATACGTCGGTATCATGGCGGATTTACAGGGTCCAAAAATTCGTATCCGAAGCTTCCGCAACGACTTTATTGAGCTTGCCGCTGGCGACCGCTTTCATCTCGACCTCGACCTTAGTGCTAATGAGGGCGATATTCGCGGCGTAGGGCTGGAGTATGAGCCGCTGTGTTCCAGTGTCGTGCGGGGCGATATTTTACTGTTGGATGACGGTCGCATTCGTTTGCGAGTAGACAACGTCGAGGCTAGAGCGGTCGAATGTAGCGTTCTGATCGGCGGCAAACTCGGTTCGCGTAAGGGGATCAACCGTCTCGGGGGCGGCCTGGCAGCGCCAGCCCTGACCGCAAAGGACCTCACAGACATCGACAGCCTGAGCGCGATCAATCCGGATTTTGTCGCCGTGTCGTTTGTCTCCACGGCTGAAGACATCTTCCAAACCAGAGAACGATTGCTCCAGCATCACCTAAAACCCGCCATCATTGCCAAGATAGAACGCGCAGAGGTGGTTGCCGACGCAGGTCTGCTCAACAGTATCGTGATTGCCTCAGACGGCGTGATGGTGGCCCGCGGAGACCTCGGCGTTGAAGTCGGTGATGCGCAGTTGATCGGCATACAGAAGGAGCTCATCACCCTCGCACGCACCATGGATCGGGTCGTTATCACCGCCACCCAGATGATGGAATCGATGATCAGCAGTTCTATGCCGACTCGTGCCGAGGTATTTGACGTCGCCAACGCCGTACTCGATGGGACGGACGCTGTCATGTTATCGGCAGAAACTGCTGTTGGTGACTATCCGGTCGAAGTCGTCGAGGCGATGGCAGATGCTGCGCTAGGCGCCGAGCGTCATCCAGTAGCCAGAAAATCCAAATACCGCCATGACGCTGAGTTTTCCACTGCTCAGGGCGCCATCGCCATGTCAGCGATATACGCTGCCAATCGTTACAGCAATGTGCGCGGCATTGCCTGCCTTACCGAATCTGGCGCCACCCCACTGCTCATGTCACGCCTAAGCTCGGGCTTGCCTATTTTCGCACTCAGTCAACGCAGCGAGACGTTGCAGAAGCTCTCTCTGTGCCGCGGTGTCGTGCCACTGTTTTTCGATGCTGCTGCTTTTGAACACGATACTGTGGATGGCCGCGCTATTGAATTTTTGCTGGATGGCGGCTATTTGCAAAAAGGCGACTCCATTATCCTGACAAAAGGTTCGGTCATGGGAACTGCCGGCGCCACCAGTATCATGCAGATCCTGCCCGTATATTAAGCCTATGCCATTGACAAAACCCAGCGTCAATCGGCTCGTCGCCGATATTGGTGGCACCAACACTCGCCTCGCTCTATTCGACCCATTGGCAAACGAATTACGCGCGCTGAGCCACTATGTGAATCGAGACCACGGTCAGCCTGAGGACATTATTCTCGCGTGGCTGGACGCATTATGCGAACCGCGGCCAACGGCTTGTTGCTTGGCCGTAGCGGCGCCACCCTTTGACGACCGGGTCACCATGCTCAATATCGACTGGTCATTCTCCTGCCGCGAGATGGCGGAGCGCTTCGAGTTCTCCGCGTTGCGCTGTATCAACGATTTTGAAGCTAACGCCCATGCACTACCCCACCTAGCGGACCACGACCTGACAACCCTGCATTGCGGGAAACGAAGCGCGAGCGGCAAGCTGGCAACGATCGGCGCTGGCACCGGGCTGGGCGGAGCGACACTGACCCTCACCGAGGGAGCGCCCATTGCGGGCGCAAGTGAGCCGGGATATATGGGGTTAGCTGCCGCCACCGACGTCGAACTGGAGCTGTTTCGCTACCTGCTAAAACAGTACGGGGAAATTTACGCTGAGCTGCTCTTGTCGGGGCCAGGCCTACAGCGCCTCTATCAATCACTGGCCGACATTCAAGGCCAGAACCCGCCACCACTGGCTCCAGAAGCGATATCTGCCCGCGCGCTCACAGGAGAGTGTGATCTGTGTAAACTCACTCTCAACACTTTTTGCAGCCTACTGGGCTCAATAAGCGGTGACTACGTGCTCGCCAATGGCGCCTATGGCGGCCTTTACCTCGCGGGAGGATTTCTGCCTGAGATGATCCCATTTTTGCAAAGGAGCACCTTTGTGCAGCGTTTTCAGAACAAAGGGAAAATGCGTGATCATCTAGCGGATGTGCCGCTTTACTCTATTACCAGTGCCGTTACGGGGCTGCTCGGTGCCGCGCACGCACCCTTATAGTGGCTGGTTCAAAGTCACAGCATAGGGAAAATCGGGCCATTGCGGAGTATTATTGGCTGAAAATAGTTGTACAACAGCCCTGTAAATGGCCAATTATGGTGCTACACTCATTTTAGCTGAGTAAATTCAGCGGGGTTTATGCTCACGATCGAAGTTCCAGCATGGTCATCGGTACGTAAATCATAAATAAAAATAAATGAAAAGGCACCTGGACATGGTGCCTCTCGTTATACAGGTAAATATGATGTCTAAGACAAATGGTACAGTAAAGTGGTTTAACGAAACCAAAGGATTCGGCTTTATCGAGCGTGAAGATGGCCCCGATGTGTTCGTTCATTTCAGCGCTATTCAAGGCGATGGCTTTAAAACCTTGGCTGATGGCCAAAAGGTTGAGTTCGACGTCACGGATGGCCAGAAAGGTCCTCAGGCTGAGAACGTAGTCCCTATCTAACACCGAAAGGTTGCAAATAAAAAAAGGAGCCCTTGGGCTCCTTTTTTATCTATACCGTTAAGCGGTGATGTAAAGCGCGTAGAGGCGTTTTTAACCCTGATCGGGCACTTCAACTTCTTCGTCTTGCACAGGCTCTTCCTGCATTAATTCTGCCTGCAGCGCTGCCTTTTCTTCTTGCATCGCTACGTCTTCATCTTGCAGGGATTTTTCCCGTGCCAGTTCAGAGTCCATATAGGTGATCCACTGGTCGGCATAGGCAACTGAGCGCTCATCGCGGCCTGCCGCGATGAAGGCTTCGCGCGCTTTTTCATATTGTTGGTTATTGAAATACGCCATACCCAGCACTAGCCGCGCCGTATCCGGCCGTTTCACCCCGCCGCGAGACAAACCCTTATTAATGGCGGTTATCGCCTTTTTGAATTGATCATTATCCAGGTAGACATTGCCGAGGCGAACATAAAGCTCCCCCTTATTCGACTTAGCTGCGGCCTTCTCCATGGCAGGAATGGCCTTGCCGAGCTCTTGCGATTGACGCCAAGCATTGCCGGTTATCTCCCAATTTTTCGATTTACCTTCAATCGAGCCATCGCGTAGCCCTTTGTCCATCACTCTGGCCGCTTTGTAAGGCACATCGGCGTTCAAGTAAAGGTAGGCCATTGTTACCTGCTCATTGCCCTTATCCAGCATGTTTTGCACATACGCCGTTTCCATCGCGGCCAGCTGCTGAGACTCCTTATTCTGCTCGCCATACAGATGGGAAATCTGTACCCAGTACTCCTTCTTGGGGTAGTACTTCAGTAACTCTTCTAGCACGGCAACGGTATTGTTAGTGTCGTTCTTTTCGAAATACAGATAGCGGGCCAGGTTGTACCACTGCTCTCTGGGTATCTTACCCGCCTCCTCACTCATGCTAATCGCTTTCTGCACATTGATAAGAGAGTTGTCATAGTCCTTGACCTGATAGTAACCCTGAGCCAACAGCACATAGGCATTCGCGTTGGGGGTATCGGTCATTTCAAACCATTTGATTAAGGCATTGATGCCTTTTTGCCACTGCTCCTGCACAAAATACAGCTGGGCAATAGTAAATCGGGTGTTGATTTCCATGGCCAGCGGGATGTCCGGCTGCGCCACCACTTGCTCATAGGATCTCAGCGCTCCGGCATAGTCTTCCCGAGAATACTGAATAAACGCGTACAGGTTGTAGACGTTGGCCAGCTCATAGCTGTTCAGAGACTTCTTGCCGTCAGTGGCGATCATCTCATCAAGAATTCGCTTGGCCATAGGAAGGTCTTTGGCCTCCGCTGCAACTTGCGCTTCTGAAAGCTTCTCGTAAACACTGTTGCGCAGAGCCGGGGTTCGACGCGTCGCCTCTTGCGACTTCTCTTTCTTGTCCGCCGCGAACGCACTAGAAAGCGGCGATAGGCCGACATCAGTTTGCAGCTGCGTCACGGCGACTTGAGCGGCGAATAGAGGGACCGCAAAAAGCGCAGCGCGTGTCCAGGTAGTGGCTTTAAACAACGTCATAACGCATTAACCGTTTACTATTCCAACTCATAAGTGAACTTGTTTCGCACGCCTGCAACTTCGATAGGCTCGCCATCGACCACACGAGGCTTATACTTGAACTTCAACGAGGCCTTAACAGAAGCCTTGTCAAAGACGCCACTGGGCTGACAGTCTACTGCCCGTGGATCGCGAATAGCGCCAGAGGTGGTGACCGTGTACTCAACAATACAATAACCACTGATACCGCGAGTCTGTGCCCTTCTAGGATAAATGGGCGCCACTTTCACAATGGGCAAATATTCGCCATCACCCTGAGCCATGGTGCCGGTACCGATGGAGATGTTGATATTGGCCCGCGGTGCGACATTCTCGATGTCGACGTCCATGTTAACGTCGAGTTGCTCCATCTCCATGTCCGGCGGCGGCTCTTCCGGATCTTCCGCCTTGTCCGGTTTCGGCGTGGAATTCTGCAACTCAATGTCGTCGGGAAGCCGCACTAGCTCGGCAACCATGCGGTCATCCACCTCAGGGTTGACGAAATTACCATCGATAAGCGTGCGCATGATCAAGAACAGCGCCACAACCATGACGATCGCCAGCAGTATCGAAATAGCCGTTCTAAATAGACTACTCTCCATCTCGCCTACCCCTTCTCGTCAGTGGAGATGCACACGGTCGGGTCTAGCAAGTCCTTGATCTTATCCAACAACTCGCTGGTCGCAAGCGTACTCGCCTCCGCATCCACCTGTATCACAAAATTCGCCTTAGGGGCTTCTATCTTGGCAGCCTCTGCGGCACTCGCGACGCGAGCCAGCGGTATCTCCTTCTTGTCGTAGTGAATCTTACCTAAAGCGTCTACCGCAAATATAATGGTGCCTCGCAGACAACGATCAGCAGTAGCCGCCTCGATTCTCACGATTTCGGGGCCAGGTTCCTTCACAAAAGTCGACGTCACGATAAAAAAGATCAGCATGATAAACACGACGTCGAGCATCGGCGTCAAGTCAATGTCACCGTCACCGCCTCCATCCTGCGGTGCTAAAGGGCCCCTGGTTCTGCGCCGGCTCACTGCGTGCTCTCCGCCGGCCAATTTACCTGCTTTACGCCCGCCTCGCGGGCGCCATCTGCAACAGAGATAAGCGTTTTAGAAGACGCGCCAGCCTCCGTTATAATCGAAAAGCCCTGCTCCGGATCCGAGGCCAACCGCTGTGCTACGCTCGACCTAACAGCCTTAATATCGACAATCCGATCATCCATCCAGATCTGGTCATTGCCCCTTATGGTAACAACGATACTGGTAGCATCAGACTCAGGGGGATCAATATTGGTATCGGGCCGGTTTATATCAACACCAATCTCCCGCAGGAAAGACGCCACTACGATAAAAAAGATCAGCATAATAAACACCACGTCCAGCATGGGTGTCAGGTCGATCTCGGCCTCATCGGCATCTGCGTTTCGGTTTGTTTTGCGCATCAGTGTAGCTCTATCAGTGATCCGTTGTCAGGTTGTCCCACAAGAGCTTGCCCTCACGCTGGGCAATCCGGGTGACATAGGTATTGGCGAACACGCCGGACAAAGCCGCTACCATCCCTGCCATCGTGGGGATGGTGGCCTTCTGGACACCTTCGGCCATGGACTTGGCGTCACCACCGCCGGTTACCGCCATGACATTGAACACTTCTATCATGCCCCACACTGTTCCCAGCAGTCCCAGCAACGGGCACAACGCCACCATCGCCTTAATCATGGGCATAAACTGATTAATCTGCATGCTGGCCTGAGAGAGCAGCATGCTGCGGATCTGCTTGGCTTCCCAGGACTTTCTCTCCGCGCGGCCCTCCCACTTGGCAATGACCTTGGTGGCATCTTGCTTCCAAGCAAACTTCAGGTACCACACGCGCTCGAAAATCAGGGTCCACATCACGAACAGCAGGGCAGCAATCAGCCAAAGGACCTCGCCACCCTGTTCCATGAAAGCGAGCAGCACCTGAGCTAAACCGTCCATATCAAGACCTCAGTTTAGCTTCAGTGTGCTCCGCAATCATACCCGTGGTCTGCTCGTCCAGGATGTGAATGATCCGCTGGGCGCGACCGTTCACAATGGTGAACATCAGTACGGTCGGAATCGCCACCAACAGGCCCAGCACGGTGGTGATCAAGGCGCTAGAAATACCCCCGGCCATAGCCTTGGGATCACCCGCACCAAAGATAGTAATGGCCTGGAAGGTCAGAATCATACCCGTCACCGTGCCCAGCAGCCCCATTAGCGGCGCAATGGCTGCGATAATCTTCAGAAGGGTAAGACCACTCTCCAGCTCCGGCGTTTCCTTTAGCACACCCTCGGACAGCTTCAGCTCCAGGGTCTCAGTGTCCATATTGGGATTGTCCTCGTGTATCTTTAGCACGCGACCCAAAGGATTATTGGTGTTCGCCTTGTCTGACCTAAGCTGAGCACTCACCCTCCCGCCCACGGTGGTCAGTACGGAGAAGCGGTAGATGGCCAACAGAAAGGCAAAAATACCCAACGCGGTGATGGCATAGCCGACGTAACCGCCCTGATGCCAGCGCTCTGCCAGTGTCGGCGTACCAATGATGGCCGCCAGATAAGAGCCGCCAGTAGGGCCGGTAGGATCCACGCCGAAGGGGTTCAGTCCGCCCGAAGCAGAGGCCAAGTCGGCCGCCCAACCGGTGTAGGGACCACTAGGTTGGCGCGCTAGCTCACTGAGCTTCCCGTTCTGAAAGCTGAGATAGTTGCCGTCCATATCGACGATATTGAAAGAGCCGACGCGCAGCACCTGGCGCTCAGTACTCGCCCCCCCGGGCGAGGACACATCCGCTGAGAACGTGGTTACCGCGCCGGTCTCGCGGATTTCGCGCAACAGCTCGTACCACACCCGCTCGATCTCCTCAATACTGGGCAGGCCAGTAGAATTGTTCATCCTCTCTACAAGCTCTTGCAGAAAGATTTCTCGGCCGGGATACTGAGCCGAGGCCAGCGAATAATTCTCGAAGTTGGTTATCAGATCTCCGGCAGCCGACGTGAGATGTCCAAACAGCTCCTTCAGAGTGCCGAGCTTCTCAGTCAATAATTCTTCCTTGGCAGCGATCAGAAGCTCGTTTTCTTCGAAGGCGTTTTCCAGTTCAGTAGAGAGCGCTTCTTGGCGAGCACGCTCGTCCTGCGCCCGTTTCAATTCTGCAGCTTGGCCGGCCTTGTCATTCGCAAAGCGCTGTTCCCGCTGTCGGTTTTCCCTGGCCTCCGTGGTCTGGCCCTGCTTGACAAAGCCCAACAACTCATCCAGAGATTTAGCCTGCTGCGCCAGGGCGGATCCACCTGAAACTGCCAGTGCGCCGCACAGTGCGAGGGCAGCACCTTTTACCCATTTAATGCTCATCAGTTAGCCTCCGGTGCTGCTATGGGCATTTTCAACAAATCAGTTGTTGCCTGCTTGTTTACAATTGCAATGCCCTTTTTAATAGCGGCGTCGTAGTCGCTCGAAGGCAGTGTCACCCAGCTCCTGGAAGTATTATCCCAGGCGCCGTTCAATGCGCCATCCGATGACCGATAGGCAAGTGCGATGCGGCCCACTTGCAGAAAATCTACTTCTCGCTCGCTGCCGTTGGTGTCAATCGGCCCCTTATAAGTACTGATTGTGCGACCGTACTGAAGCTCGATATTGTACGCTTCGAGTACCGCACGAAATATTTCTGCCGTGTCCAGGTTATCGCGATCAAGACTGCTGCGCAGCATCTGCACACGCGCTAAACGTTCTTTTTCTTCAAACGGTACATCCAATTTTATGAAAGCCTCGAGACCGTCTAGCATCCGGGGGACTAGCGGGGGTATCTGCCGGGCAATGACCGTCGACTTATCGATATCTGCCTCAATCCCGGCAATGCGTGCGACTTGGTTATCAATTTGGCGCTGCAGGCGAGCGTTGTAAACCTTCAAGCCATCGACCTGCTTAGTCACCGTCTTGTAGTCAGACAATAAATCACGGGTTTCATCGGCCAGCCGGTCAATTTTCACCTGCGAATTGCGCGCGGCATTGTTTTTGGATTTACCCACCGCCAGGATCGAGTCCAATGTGGTGGCTTGCACCGCTGCCACAGAACCACCAAGGGTGCCTGCAGTAATCAGCGTGGCGATCAAGACTTCTTTCAATCGATGCTTAGTCATGGGAATAGTGCTTCCTATAATCCAACAGAGTGATTCACAGCTAACGAGGATAGACCGGATTCATCTTCAGTGCCGAAGAAAAATCAGTCCCAACAAACCGAGGAGGTGAATTTAAACCAAGTCGGGGTGTGTTTTCAATCAATGTCCTAAAGCATTCATTATAATCCATGCGAGTGTGTATTTTAGTTACACTTTTTAGGGCCGCTTTATTTTAAAGTAACACTATCTGCGGGGCGGCGACTGCGAATCAACACCGACAGATTCATAGCACAAAAAGCTGTAATCATAAGGGTTGGGCGCCTCAGCTGCGCAATACTCCCGACTGACCTCGCGCCACCTAGCCCAGTCAATATCCGGCAGCACAACATCACCCTCGACGTTCGCGTGGACCTCTGTGATGTAAAGGCGGTCGGCGGCAGGAATCGCGGCCTGATAGATCTGCGCGCCGCCAATCACGACCGCCTCCTGCGCACCGTCAAGCAACGCGATACTCGCGGCCAGTTCCAGCGCCTCATCGAGGGAATACACCACTTTCACACCCTCAACCTGCAGCCTCGTATTGCGTGTAATCACAATATTAGTGCGCCCCGGCAGCGGCCTGCCGATAGACTCAAAGGTCTTGCGGCCCATGATGATGGGCTTGCCCATGGTGACACGCTTGAAATAGCGCAAGTCTTCTGGGAGATACCAGGGCAGAGCATTATTGTTGCCAATAACGCCGTTTTCAGCAGCGGCCACCATAACGGCCAGCCTGATCACGCCGCTAACCCAAACATCACACCGCTACCGGTGCTGCGATATGAGCGTGAGGGTTGTAGTCCTGTAAGTCGAAATCTTCGAATCGATAATCATAGATGCTGTCTGGTCGACGCAGAATATTCATGCGAGGAAGCGGAAGCGGCTCTCGGGTCAACTGCTTTTGCACCTGCTCCAGATGATTATTGTAGATATGGGAGTCGCCGGTACAAATGATAATTTCTCCTGGCACCAGATCGCACTGCTGCGCCAACATCAGAGTGAGCAGCGCCAGGCTGGCAGTGTTATAAGGCAAGCCCAGAAAGGAGTCGCTGGAGCGAATCATCAGCTGCGCAGACAGCCGTCCCTCTGCCACATAAAACTGATACAGCAGATGGCAGGGCGGCAGCGCCATACGACCGGCCTTCACATTCTCCTGCGGACTCATGCGCTCATCGGGCAGGAATTCGACATTCCAAGCGTGAAACAGAATGCGACGACTGTCTGGATTATTGCGCAAGCAATCAATCACATAGTCGATTTGATTAATTGTACCGCCATCACGAGTAGGCCACGCGGTCCATTGGGCGCCATAGATAGGCCCAAGCTCGCCTTCCTCGGTGGCCCACGCGTTCCAGATAGACACGCCATTCTCTTTCAACCAATGGGTATTAGTATCCCCGCTCAGAAACCAAAGAAGCTCGTTAACAATACTTTTAAAGTGCAGTTTCTTAGTTGTTAGTAGAGGAAACCCGGTGGCCAGATCGTGGCGATACTGGCGTCCGAATACAGACAAAGTCCCGGTTCCTGTTCGATCTCCCTTGCGCACACCATGGTCGAGAATATCCTGTAGCAGCTCCAGATACTGTTTCATTTAATGCCCTTTCTCCCAATCTTCGGTGCAGCCCCGTTCGCATTGCGATAAGCCATTGCAATCAGATAAAGCCCCAATGCCACCATGGGCAGTGAAAGCAGCTGCCCCCGGGTCATCCACCCCAGCGCTTGGAATCCAATGTGCCGGTCTGGCTCCCGAAAAAATTCGGCAATAAATCGCAGGCAGCCGTAGCCTACGGCAAAGACACCAGCAACAGACCAGGTCGGCCTTTCACGCGACGAAAACCACAGCATGATGATAAACAGTAGCACTCCCTCAAGGGCAAACTGATACAGCTGTGAGGGATGTCGAGCAAGTTGCAGCGGGTCACGCGGAAAAATCATTGCCCAGGGCGCATCAGTGGCCCGCCCCCATAGTTCCTGGCCAATAAAATTCCCCAGACGACCGAAGGCTAGGCCCACCGGCGCCAGCGGCGCGACAAAGTCCAACAGCGACCCAAACACTATTTTGTGGCGACGGGCAAACAGGTACATGGCAAACATCACACCGAGTAAACCGCCATGAAACGACATTCCACCCTGCCAAACCCGTAATACCCAGGTAGGGTCTTGCACCAGCTTTTCACCCCCGTAAAAGAGGGCGTAACCTATCCGACCGCCAAGGACGACACCCAGCGCGGCATAAAAAATAAGATCGTCGACCTGGTCGCGCTGAACAGCCGTCCAAGCGAGTCGGCTGCGCCGCGCAGCGAACCACCACGCAAAAGCTAGGCCTGCCAAATAGGTCAAGCCGTACCAATGCACTGTTAACGGCCCCAGGGAAAGGGCGACAGGGTCTAGTTCAGGATATGGCAGCATGGTTTCACTTCAATGAGTAGCCAACGAATAAGCCGGACAATCATCGCCCGCATGAGTAATCAAGATCGAAAAAACGTATTATCATCCAGCGCGTAGCGATTCACAATTATTTTGCCCCGACTAATGGTTACAATTTATGTGCTTGTTGATTTTGGCCCACCAGATTTCATCAGACTACCCCCTTTTAGTGGCGGCCAACCGGGATGAGTTTCACGCTAGGCCTACCGCCGCATCTCATTTCTGGCCTGAGTACCCGGAACTGCTGGCTGGCCAGGACCTCCTGCAGGGCGGGACATGGATGGGCATGACCCGCAGCGGACGCTTTGCAGCCGTGACTAACTACCGCGACCCGTCACACACACCCGAGGCTCCCCGCTCCCGCGGAGAACTCCCGCTGCAGTACCTGACGGGCTCGCAGACTCCCGAGGACTTCCTTAGCGACATTGCAGCGCAGGCGCAGGACTATGCGGGCTTTAATCTTCTGGTGGGCGATCGCAACAGCCTGTGGCATTACACCAACAGCGACACAAAGGGTGCGCAGAATCTGCCCCCCGGCGTCTATGGGCTCAGCAACGCCACCCTCGACACGCCCTGGCCTAAGGTAATGCTTGGCAAGGCCAAACTAATGGCGCTGCTAGAGACCGGCCCGATATCCCATCGCGCACTGGCCGACGTCGTTTCCAGCCAGCGCTTAGCGGACCAAAACAGCCTCATTGCGCAAGGCCTCGACAGCACCATGGAGTCCACGTTATCACCTCAGTTTATTGTGACGGACACCTACGGCACGCGCTCCAGCACCACGTTGTGGTTCGATGCCCAGGACCAGGCCAGCTGGCTGGAGTTGAGCTTCAATGCACAGGGGGTATTGGGCGAGGTGCAACACAAAGAAATGCGTTTGAGCGTCAGCTAAAACAGTGCCGGCAACAAAGCCGGGCAAGAATATTGGCAGTGCCGCACTACTCCACCGGACTGTGAATGAACTTTTCCATTCCGTGCTCGGCAAGAAAGCGCTCTAGGCGACGGCTTATCTCATCGGCGTAATCCATTGTCATCACTTCTTCCAGCAATTCGCGCGCCTCACTGCCTCGAATATGCCGCAGTGCATTCTTGACTTTAGGAAGACTTGTCGCGTTCATCGACAAAACGTCATACCCCATTGCCAGCAAGAGCACAGCCGCGCCCGGGTCGCCGGCCAACTCCCCGCAGATTCCAACAGGAACGTTCTCCGCCACGCCGGCCACCGCAACTTCTTGAAGCGCCTTTAATACGGCCGGGTGTAGAGAGTGATAAAGGCGTGCCACCCGCGCATTATTGCGATCCACTGCCAACAGATACTGAGTAAGATCGTTACTGCCAACCGACAAGAAATCGACGCGTTTGGCCATCGCCCGCGCCTGGTAAACCGCCGAAGGCACCTCAACCATGACGCCAATGGGCGGCAGCTTTCCTGCTAAACCGCCTCGGCTGAGCTCACGGTGACAGCGCTTGATCAGATCGAGCGCCTCATCCAACTCCGGAATATTGCAGACCATGGGCAACATAATACGCAGATTGCCTAGGCCCTCATTGGCCTTGAGCATAGCGCGAACCTGGGCCAAGAATATCTCCGGGTGATCCAGTGTCACGCGAATCCCGCGCCAACCCAGAAAAGGGTTGTCTTCTTCGATAGGAAAATACGACAGCGCTTTGTCGCCGCCGATATCCAGCGTGCGCATGGTCACAGGCTTGGGCGCAAAGGCCTCTAACTGCTGGCGATAGATTTGTCTCTGCTCCTCCTCACTGGGAAAACGATCCCTGAGCAGAAACGGCACCTCCGTGCGGTAAAGGCCGACACCCTCAGCACCTTGTTCCAGCGAGCGGGTGACATCCGCCATCAAACCGGTATTCACCCACAGCGGCATGCGATGGCCGTCGAGCGTCACACAGGGCTCGTCTCGCAGCGATTCGAGATCCCGCGAGAGTGCACTGTCTTCATCAACGATTTGCTGGAAGCGCTGCTTGATCTCGGGCAGGGGGTTGATATGCACCGTGCCGTTATAACCATCGATGATCAACTCGCGGTCTTGCAGCCTGGCATAGGGCAAATCGATCGCACCCATAACCGTAGGCACCCCCATCGCTCGCGCGAGAATGGCAACATGTGAATTGCCTGAGCCACGCACGGATATCAGGCCCGCGAGCTTCTCGCGAGGAATCTCTCCGAGGGAGGTCGCCGTCAGCTCCTCACCCACAAGAATCGTCTGGCTCGGGTAGGTCTTCACTTCGTGACTGGCCGCCTGCAGGTAAGCGAGCACTCGCGTACCCAAATCCTTAACATCCACCGCACGTTCTTTCAGGTAACTGTGTTCCATACGCTCAAAATGACGAATGTGCTCTATCATCACTTGGCTCAGCGCGCCCTGCGCCCATTGTCCGGCTTTGATCAGGCCAACCACTTCCGCGCCAATGGTAGAGTCGTCCAGAATGCTGAGATAAACATCAAACAGCGCATGGTCCTCAGGGCTGAGCTCCGAACCCAGATTGTCAGCAACTCGCTGAATATCTTCCTGCACACTCTGCAGAGCCTCACGGAAGGCACGAACTTCCTTGCGCCTATTTTGCGCCTGACGCGCTGGAACGGCGTAAAGGTCTGCGCCCGGGGACACCACCACAGCAATGCCAATTGCGATCCCCGCAGCACCGGGCACACCCACAATTTTGGCGGGGGCCGCACCGTCCAGAGCCTGCGATTCTACAACACCGGTGGCTTGAGCATGCGCAATAACACCTGCCAGCTGTGCCGACAGCGTTACCAGAAAAGCTTCTTCACTCTCATCAAAACGACGGCGGTCAGCCTGTTGCACCACCAATACACCCAGCAGACGCCGTTGGTGAATGATGGGCACACCCAAAAATGCGTGAAAGTGCTCTTCCCCAATACCGGGAAGGAATTGGAAGTTGGGGTGACTTTCGGCTTCTTCAAGGTTGACCGGCTCTCCTCGCTCCGCGACTAGACCAATCAGGCCCTCGCCCTCGGCAAGGCTGGCCATACCCACCAACTCTTGGTTCAGTCCTTGGGTCGCCTGAAACACATAGCGCCCGCCCGCCAAATCTCGCATGTACACACTGCACACCTGAGTATTCATGGCTTCACGCACACGACGCACAGTAATCTGGAGAGCCTCATTCAGCCCACGGGCTGCATTGACCTCCTGAACAATGTGGCGCAGAGTTTCGAGCATAGTGGCTTACACCCCCTCAAGCTTGTCAGTGTAACGTCCCAATGGCAGGGCCAATTCTTTCATTGCCCTGCGATAAACCTCGCGCTTGAATGACACCACCTGATTCAGCGGATACCAATAGCTGACCCATTGCCAATGATCAAACTCAGGCTTGTCATCAAGATCCAGCTGCACCGCCGCGTCATCCTTCAGCAGGCGCAGTAAAAACCATTTTTGTTTCTGCCCGATGCATAAAGGCTTTTGGCCCTCACGAACGAATCGCCGCGGCAGCCGATAACGCAACCAGCCTTTGGTAATGCCTAAAACCTCCACCGCGTCGGGCGACAAGCCCAACTCTTCATACAATTCGCGATACAGCGCCTGCTCCGGAGACTCTCCCTTGCTAATCCCCCCCTGGGGGAACTGCCAGTTATCCTGGCCACCAACCCGCCGGGCCCACAGCAGCTGGGCCTGCTCGTTGACCAGCATTATTCCAACATTCGGCCGAAAACCGTCTGAATCAATCACTTAAAAAATTCACCTATTAGTAGAGTAGGGCATTGTTCCACAATTTGCAGGCCCTGAGAAATTTACTATAGCTGACTCTCGGTCTATGATATTAATCCTTTTTTTGAGACCCCCACTGTGACACTGGCAATATTTGACCTCGACAACACCCTAATCGGCGGCGACAGCGACAATCTGTGGGGACAATTCCTCTGCGAACAGCAACTCGTAGAGACTACCGATTACGCCCAGCGCAATGATCAGTTCTATGCTGACTACCAGGCCGGCCAGCTAGATATAGACGCCTATCTTCGCTTCGCCCTCAGTGCCTTAAAGGGGCGTTCTCCGAGACAGCTTCAGGACTGGCATTTAGCCTTCATGGCCAGCAAAATCACACCCATCATGCTACCTAAAGCTGCGGCCCTCATTGACGACCACCGCCAGCGCGGACACGAATTGCTGGTCATTACCGCGACCAATCGCTTCATCACTGAACCTATTGTCGAATCACTGGGCATTCAAAACCTGATTGCCAGCGAAGGAGAAATCATTGGCGGCCGCTATACTGGAGAGCCCAGCGGAGTGCCCTCCTACCACAAGGGCAAGGTCACCCGGCTTTATGAATGGCTGCATGAGCGCCAGACCAGCCTCGATGGGGCGTGGTTTTATAGTGATTCACGCAATGATCTGCCGCTGTTAGAGCTGATTGATAATCCGATAGCCGTTGACCCAGATGATGTCTTAAGGGCCAGGGCTATTGCGCTCGAGTGGCCAGTGATTTCGCTGCGCTGACACGTTTCGCCACGGCGTCGAGCTTTCGGTTCAGTCTGTAGAGGTCGCGCCGCAGTGCGAAAAAAAAATCTACAACTTACGCGCAAATACCGCCTTCAGATACTCCGTTTCAGGGATTGCCGGATGAATCGGATGATCTGGCCCCTGAGCGCCCTGCTCAACCACGCGTATACCGCAACCGGCCCGCACCGCCGCCTGTTGCATTGCTGTTATCAAATCTGCGCGAGACAAATGCATAGAGCATGATGCGGAAACCAACAGGCCGCCGGGTTGTAATAGCTGCAAGCCCAGGTCATTAATGCGGCGATAGGCCGCTATGCCTTTTTTAAGGTCTTTTTTACGTTGGATGAAGGCGGGCGGGTCGAGGATAACCACGTCAAATCGACTGCCCTGGGCAACCATCGCCGCCATAGTCTCAGGCGCAGAACCACGGCGAGTCACGACGCGGGACTCCACTTGATTCAGGCGGGCATTGGCATCAACACCCTCCAGCGCCTGAGCGGAGCTATCCAGACAACATACCTCGGTTGCACCAAAAGCGGCAGCCTGAACACCCCATCCGCCAATATAACTGTAGGCATCCAGTACGCTTTTCTCTTTGACCCAGTTCGCTAGGCGCGCCCTAGACATGCGGTGGTCGTAAAACCAACCGGTCTTCTGGCCATCAAAGACCGGTGCTAGAAATTGCACACCATTCTCTTCTAGGGCAACATGCTGAGGCACTTCGCCATAAACGACCGCACTGTCAGTCGAAAGCCCCTGCTCCCGACGACTGCGGCTGTCGGCCCGCAACAAAATGCCTCGCGGTTGCAGCGTCGCAATCAGCGCCGCCAGTAATGGCTCGCGATAGCGCTCTAGGCCGCTATTGTTGAGCTGCATCACCAAATAGTCACCGAAACGGTCTATGATCATTCCAGGCAGCGTATCGCTATCGCCATAAACTAATCGGTAAAAGGGTTTTTCAAAAGCCGCCTGCCGCATGGCCAGAGCCGCCTCCAATCTCGACGTAAAGAAGGGGGTATCCATGGCACGCTGTTCGCCGGGCGCGTACATCCTGGCGCAAATAAGTGCGCTAGGTTCCATGTAGGCACTGCCGAGCAGCTTGCCATTGGCATTTCTGACCGCCACTAGATCGCCGGAAGAATAATCACTCAGGTGTGAGCGCTGGCTATCAACTTCATTGGAATAGACCCAAAGGTGACCGCCGCGCAAACGGTGATCGGCGCCTTTGCGCAAGAAAAGATCAATCACAGAGTAAGCCGATCGAGGCTTGAATACCTATTCGTCTTCACATTGCTGCTGATAATCCTCGGCAGACAACAATGCATCCAGATCACTGGTGTCAGCAGGCTGCAACTTATAGAACCAACCGTCATTATAAGGATCGGAGTTGACGGTCTCGGGCTCATCTTCAAGCATCGAGTTGATGGCAATCACCTCACCGCCAATAGGCGCGTAGACATCCGACGCCGCCTTCACCGACTCTACAACGCCAGCATCATCCGCTGCTGCAAAAACAGTTCCCACCTCGGGCAACTCCACAAACACGACATCACCCAACGCTTCCTGGGCATGATCGGTGATGCCAATCGTCACCGTGCCATCCTCTTCGCGCCGGGCCCATTCGTGTGTAATAGCGTATCTGAGTTCACTTGGCGTCTGGCTCATAGTATTCCCTCTGAAAACATATATCCGGACTCAACGCTAGGCGCGACGATGAGCGATGCCATTATGGCGCTGTTAAGTGGCTTAGTTTAACGGCCCAGTGATGAAAAACAATATCCCTGAGTGACGAAAGCATTACTCCAGTCCCATGGCATGGCGCAGCAGCTGCTGCTTAAGTGGCGGTATCTGGCCCACGACCCGCATACCGGCATTACGCAACCAGCGCAACGGCAATGACTGCTGTTCAAACAACCGCTTAAAACTGTCCATAGCTGTCATCATCAGCAGGTTGTCGCCCTTGCGACGGCGCTGATAGCGACGCAGCAGCTCCAACTGCCCTGAACTGACGCCGCGGGCGTGGCCGGCCAATATCTCCTCGGCCAAAACGGCAATATCCTGCAGCCCGAGGTTAATTCCCTGGCCGGCCAAGGGGTGAATAGTGTGCGCCGCATCTGCCACCAGCGCGACCCCCGGTTGCACATAGTCAACGGCATGACGCTGGCGCAGTGGAAACGCCACGCGCTCAGTGCTGCCTATTACCGCGCCAACCCGTCCTTCGATGGCACGCTCGAGTGCGGCGCAAAAAGGCTGATCCTCCAGCGCCAGCAAGTCATCAACCAGATGTTCCTGCAATGACCACACGATAGAACAGTAGTGGCGTCCGTCCTCGCTGGGCAGCGGTAGCAATGCCAGCGGCCCGGTGGGTAAAAAGCGTTGCCACGCTGTGTTTTCATGCGAGCGGGCAACTTCTACTGTGGCGACAATCGCGTGATGGCCGTAATCCCACTCTCGACTTTCAAACGCCATCATCGTCCTCACCCGTGACAGCGCCCCGTCGGCTGCCACCAATAAATCGGCCTCAAGCGTTCCTCCGCCTTCCAGCTCTAACAACATGCGGGAGGAGCTCAGCCGCGTGCAGGTACTTAGCGCGACCGAATGTAATAGGCTGATGTCGGGGGCGGCCTGAACTCTGGCAAGTAACGCACGGGTGATCACGCGGTTTTCCACGATGTGTCCCAGCTCCGGCAGTTTAACCTCAGCACGGTCAAACTCAATTTCTCCGGTTCCCTGCGCATCCCATACGGTCATATGGTGGTAAGCGCAGTAGCGGTAGTCAACGATCGACTGCCATGCCCCCAGTTGTTCCAACAATACGCGCGATCGCGGCGTCAAGGCACTCACACGCGGGTCAAAATTTTGTAAGCTACAGTCGGTCGGTAATGTAACCGTATCGAGCGGTTGCGCCTCGATCAGTGCAATAGACAAGCCCTCACCGCTGAGTGCAACTGCCAGAGAGGCCCCGGCGATACCCGCGCCGACGATCGCAATATCAAATTGTCGGGTCTCAGCCACTCACTTAACTCCCATTACCCGCTACACCTGCTGCATAACGCACAAATTCTCGCTTGAGACTAGGCATGATGTCCAACCCTGCCAGCGCCAGATCTCGCCCCAAACCCAACACAGGGTCGGCATGCATGAACAAAGCGGGTATGCGATCACTGAATTGTATGGTTCTGTCCTGGTCAGTTTGTTGCCGCTGCTGATAGCGCTGTAGCATCTCCAGATCACCCGGCGCCAACCCGGCAGCAATGCCCTGGCTCAGCACACGGCCCAGTTCGGCCACATCTCGTAGCGCCAGATTGAAACCTTGCCCGGCCACAGGATGCAACGCATGGGCAGCATTACCCATGACGACTATACCTTGGCGTACCTGTTCACTGGACTGCACTAACGATAAGGGGTACGCGTGACGCTCGCCCACTTTTACCAAACGACCCAGTCGGTAGCCAAAACGTTCCTGAAGAACCTGCAAAAACTGCGCTTCGTCACAGTCCCGCAAATGTCGGGCTTGCTCAGCAGGCAAGGTCCAGACAAGCGCACTCCGATTCTCTGTGCCGTCTGCCACAAGCAAGGGTAACAACGCCAAGGGTCCGGTATCGGTAAAACGCTCATAGGCACAACCGCCATGTGGCTCCGCGGAGGCGATGTTCGCCACCAAGGCATGTTGCCGATAGGGCTTCTCATTAACGGCCATGCCCAGCTGATCGCGCAGCCGCGAATTGGCACCATCTGCGACCAACAATAGGCCTGCACTAAGACGACTCTTCGATCCCTCGCCCTCCAGTTCAAGGGTGACACTGTGCCCCTCAGGTCTGGCGCCAACCACCTTGGCCGGACAGCGCACCTCAACTCGACCCTGCTGGTATAACTGTTGAATCAGCGCGTTGCCGAGCCAGGCATTCTCCACCACATACCCCAGGGCAGGCCAACGGTAATCACTGGCCTGCAAAAGAGTGCTGCCAAATCGACCTCGACTAGAGACATGAATGCTTTCAATGGCGCACAGCCATTTGCGCAAACCTTCCCACACATTAATGTCGTCATAAATCTGGCGGGAGCTATAGCTCAGAGCTGTAGAGCGCGCATCAAATGCCGGATGATAATCCGGCACGCCGCCCTCGACAGCCGCGGGAATCGGGACACCCTCTACCAACAGAATCGTCGTTTGTGCTGGCAACACAGCGCCCAACTGAAGTGCGAGGCTGATGCCTACCATGCCACCACCGGCAATAACAATGTCGAAATGATCAGACATAGATCAAGCGGCCATCAGGGCCTCTATCTCCTCTATCGTTTTCGGTACGCCCGCCGTGATGACGTCGCAGCCCTCTTCAGTCACTACCACATCATCTTCTATTCGGATCCCTATACCGCGCCACTTCTTTGCCACGTTGGTATTGTTCGGAGAGATATACAGGCCTGGCTCAACGGTCATAACCATACCGGGCTCCAGCACGCGCCATTCCTCACCGATCCGATAGTCACCAACATCATGTACATCCAGCCCCAACCAGTGCCCCACACGGTGCATATAAAAGTCGCGGTAAGCGTTGCGCTTGATCAAGCTCGCGACACTGCCCTTGAGCAACCCAAGAGTCACCAAACCCTGAGTTAAAACCTTTACGCTGGCGTCATGCGGCTGGTTCCAGTGATTTCCCGGCATTATTTCAGCAATAGCCGCCAACTGCGCACGCAGTACTAGCTCGTAAAGCGCCCGCTGTTCAACACTAAATCGACCATTCACAGGAAAAGTGCGGGTCACGTCCGAAGCATAATATTCCAGCTCACAACCTGCATCGATTAATACCAGGTCGCCATCACGCATCTTGTCGCTGTTTTCGATGTAATGCAGGACACACCCGTTGCGGCCACTGCCAACAATACTGGGGTAGGCAGGACATCGGGCGCCAGACGTCGCGAATTCATGTTGTATCTCCGCTTCTAAATGATACTCATAAAGGCCACCTCGGCAGACATGCATGGCGCGGCGATGTGCGCGTGCAGTAATATCCGCAGCCTTGCGCATGAGCCGCAACTCGGCGGCGCTCTTGTATAAACGCAATTCATGCACCATATGATCCAGATCAGTAAATTCTCCAGGCGGAACTGCACCGGTAGATTCCTTGCTCCGAATCCTACTCACCCAACCCATGATCTTGCCATCGAATTCGGCGCTACGCCCCATAGAGTAATAAACGCGTTCTCGCCCTTCAACCAGACCGGGGAGAATCTCGTCGATGTCTCCGATGGGGAAGGCGTCATCTGCACCGTATTTTTCGCACACTCCCTCTGGCCCAGTACGATAGCCATGCCACAGCTCCAAAGCGGGGTCCCGCTCTCGACAAAAGACCACAAACTGACCATGCCGGCGGCCAGGCAATAACACCAGCACCGCATCTGGCTCGACGAACCCTGACAAATAAAAGAAATCACTGTCCTGACGAAAAGGAAACAGCGTGTCTCGACTGCGCACCTGTTCATCGGCCGAGGGAATGATCGCAATGCTATTGGGATCCATCAAAGCGATGAGGTTTTTTCGTCGACGCGCAAACTCAGTCTTACTAATGCTCATGGCATCACTCGTCCGCACCACCGCGGCTATTAAATAGGGATGAAGAGACTACCATACCTAGTGCAGTAGCCGTCCTGTTTCGGGCGACACATCGCCGTCCTCGGTAGTCGCGAGACTGTCTAGAAACACGTTCACCACCGCCGCCCGCAAATACTCCACCAGTTCTATATAGCTGTCCTCTGCATCTTCCTCGCTCTCATCGTCAGCATGCGCCTGAGCCATAGCGGCAATATCTTTGAGCACCTCCCCGGTATCTTGAGAAAGCGCGGCGGCGGTCTCCTCATTCCCAGCGATCACATAGGCAAAGCCTGACATAAATCCATCGCACCAACTGGCCAGGGCCGACGCTCTCAAACCGATTTCCTCGTCATCATCAGGCAGCAGGGGCAGGAACGTGAACTCCTCATCTTTCAACGCCACTTCGGTAACGGTATACAGCTGCATGATGCGACTGGCCAGCTCTCCATGCATTACGATATCGAGGGCCTGAGACAGCGCATCAAGACCATACTCCGCCTCCGTCGACGCGCCTGTACACAATATCCCGCAAAGGCAGCCGTGCAACTGGGAGGGCGACACCAACATCCCCTGATCCACCAGGTGATCGGCAAACTCATCGAAGTCAAAAACGCCGACTTCCTCCGCTAGATCTTCATGCATAGGGTATTCTCCGTGGGAGGTCGCACCCGGCTCGGTGCAGAGACGCCTCCACTGTTAACTGTAAAAGAGTTGGCAGGCTATTGATATGTAAAGATTTTGTGTCGTTGACCTCGATGCCATGCACCACTATAGTGGAAGTCCAATAATATTCGTACCAGTATAGCCGCATGCCTGTAAATCAACTCAAAGACCTTGAAAATAAGATCGACGAACTTATCGCCTTGTGTGAGGCGTTAAATCGTGAAAATAGTGCGCTCAAGTCAGATGTTGCTGGCTGGGATGATGAGCGAAAGGATCTTATCAACAAGAACGAACTGGCCCGCTCTAAAGTAGAGACCATGATAGATCGCCTGCGCGCAATGGAGTCACAAGTGTGAGCACACCCAACACTACGACCGTAAAGATTCTCGACAAAGACTATCAGGTGACATGCCCCGAAGATAAGGAAGCAGAGCTATTGGTCTCTGCAAAATATCTGGACAAGCAGATGCGCGGCATTCGTGACACTGGAAAGGTTATCGGGCTGGAGCGGATCGCAGTAATGGCGGCGCTCAACATCAGTCATGAACTGCTCCAACCCAATAGCGAGACGGATATAAACAACACTGCAGATGATGCTGTCAAACGCCTCAGCAGCAAACTGAACAGTGCTCTGCAAGAGCTGCGACAACTCAAAATCAGCTAACGTACAAAAATTCATTCGTTTATTTGTGGATTATGTGCAGTGCATTATCCGTATCTGAGCTATACTAAAGGTTGGACCCTAGCTTACTCGCCAGACTTTCAGTCCTCGAGCCGATATAGTGTAACCGGGGGCTTCTCGTTACTGTTGGTGTGCATGTCCGGTTTTGGCCGGAAAGCCTTTTTCAGTGCAGGAGTCACCACCTTGAACCATCGGGTTCAAGGGCAGTTCTGTCAGCGGTAAGCCGGGAATCCTTTTTTACTATGGCAGATGTTCAACGTAGAAAAACTCGACTCCGTAGCGATTTGCGCCAGCGCCGAAACAGCCTAAACTCTGCCCAACAAGACACTGCAGCCCAAGCTTTAATTCACTCAGTTGTGACACTTCCAAACTGGGCAAGCGCCCAACGCATTGCCCTGTACTTGGCGACGGATGGAGAAATCGATACCCGCGCCCTGGAAAACACAGCGCGAGGCCTGGCCAAAGAAATTTTTTTACCTCTTATCACTGACAACATTCTCTGCTTCGCTCAATGGCATGAAGAGGTGTGCCTTGCTTCCAACCGCTATAACATTGCGGAACCGCCAGCGGACGCAGTTCGCTGCCCGGCATCAGATCTGGATATTATTTTTCTCCCCACTGTGGGATGGGACGGGCACGGCGGTCGCCTAGGAATGGGGGGCGGTTTCTATGATCGCACGTTATCTGGAATTTCCGGTCCGTTACTGGTTGGGCTCGCCCATGAAAACCAGCATGTAGACGAAATCCCGTTAGAACGCTGGGATGTTGCACTGGATTATGTGGCCACCGATGTTGGCCTGTATGCTTGCCAACAAAGGGAGCGATGGCAGTAGCACGTTCAGAGTAAAGAGGACCCCAGCACACGTTAAGAGGCTATGTTTTAGTCTTGACCACTGCCGAGATAGAGTTGATATGCCGGATTATTTGTTTCCTCTGAATACTTGAAATTGATCCGATCCAATACCTGCTCGAATTGTTTCCGCTCAGATTTGCGCACCTGAACCCCAACAAAAATTCGGCCATAGGCGGCGCCATGATTGCGATAATGAAACATAGAAATATTCCAGCTCGATCCCAACCCCGATAGAAACTTGAGGAGAGCACCGGGACGCTCGGGAAATTCGATACGATAAACCCGTTCATCCTGCAATTGGGCTGAAGCATGCCCTCCCACCATATGACGGACATGCAACTTAGCCACCTCGTTATCGGTCAGATCCTCGGCGGTGTAACCGCGCTCCCGCAGATCGACTAGCAGTGTCGCCAAATCGTCTCCCCCTGGCGCAATTGAAAGACCCACAAAAACCTGGGCGGCGTTCGCGTCTGCGTAGCGATAATTGAACTCAGTAATACTTCGGCGCCCCAATGCGCTGCAAAACTTTTTAAAACTGCCGGGCCGTTCGGGTACAGTGACACTGATTATAGCCTCCCTTTGCTCGCCAATTTCGGTGCGCTCGGAGATGTAGCGCAAACGGTCGAAGTTGGTATTAGCGCCGCTGACAATGGCCAATAAATCCTGCCCCTGCACGCCCGTTCGATGTACATACTTTTTTAAACCGGCCAGGGCTAACGCTCCGGCAGGCTCTGCGATACTGCGGGTATCTTCAAAAATGTCCTTGATCGCTGCACACATTTCATCCGTAGATACCGTGATGACTTCCTCTACCGTTTTCCGGATGATGCGAAAAGGCTCCTTACCAATCTGCGCCACAGCGCAGCCGTCGGCGAACAAACCCACCTCAGTAAGGGTGTCCCTGCGCCCACGCGATAAAGCCAGCTGCAAACAGGCGGCATCTTCTGGCTCGACACCAATCATTCGCGTCTGTGGCCAGGCGGACTTCACATAAGCAGAAACACCCGCCAATAGGCCTCCTCCACCTACTGGCACGAACAGAGCGTCCAACGGGTTTGGGTGTTGCCGCACGATCTCCATGCCCACAGTGCCCTGCCCTGCGATCACATCCGGATCATCAAACGGGTGCACATACGTCATACCCTTGGCTTGCATAAGCTCCCGGGCCTGCAATGCCGCTTCGTCATAGGAGTCGCCATGTAGCAAAACCCGGGCACCAAGGCGGCGTACGGCCTCTATTTTAATCTGTGGTGTCGTCCGCGGCATGACAATAATCGCCTTCACTCGCAGCTTCTTCGCCGCCATGGCAACACCCTGCGCATGGTTTCCTGCCGAAGCGGCGATGACTCCGCGGCTGCGTTGCTCTGGGGTTAGACGGCTCATCTTGCAGTATGCGCCACGTAATTTGAACGAAAAAATCGGCTGTAAATCTTCACGCTTAAGCAACACTCGATTCCCCAGCCGGTCTGACATCAAGTCCGCTTCATGAATCGGTGTTTCCCGGGCAACATCATAAACCTGCGCGTCGAGAATACGTTTGACGTAGGACTGTGGCATGAGGCATTAACTTCCAGTAGCAGCAGGTAGGTTAATCATCTTAATAGACCCCGCCGGGCATTTCAGCCGAAACCTCTGTAACGATTGCTGACTCTTTTCGTGATCACAGCAGTGGGGTACTCTATAATGAAACATGCTTTACACCATTATGTCCAAGGACAAAACATGACTCAGGATGAATTGAAGCAAGCGGTGGCAGACGCAGCACTTGCCTACATCCAACCCAGACTCGAAAGCGAAACGATCTTGGGTATCGGTACGGGCTCAACCGCCAACCTCTTTATCGACGCCCTCGCCAGGATTAAGGGTCAGATCAATGGCACCGTCGCCAGCTCAGAGGCCTCGGCACAGCGACTAAAAAGCCACGGTATTCCAGTATATGAGCTCAATACCGTGGACCAGGTAGACTTTTATGTGGACGGGGCCGATGAGAGCAACCGTGCACTACAACTGATCAAGGGTGGCGGGGCCGCACTGACCCGTGAAAAAATCGTGTCGGCAGT
>JAPKBI010000525.1 GCA_028823475.1 Halioglobus sp.
CCTCATGTGCAAACATGACTCGGTATAACAAACACACTACTAGAGCACCCATTGCATCCATTAGACCTTACTATTATCGTCGCATATCTGGTGTTGATCACCTTCGTCGGACTGCGTCTCGCCGGCCGGGTTAAATCTGCCCATGATTTCTTTCTTGCCGGTCGCACGCTTTCCTGGTGGGTGATTGGTCTCTCTATTATTGGCACTAACATCGGGGCGAATAGCTACGTAGGGGCTGCCGGCAATGCCTTCAGCATCGGCATAGCCCAAGCTAATTTTGAGTGGATCGGCGCGATTCCAGCCATGATTCTTGCCGCACTTGTGTTCATTCCGCTGTATTGGAAAGCCGGCGTTTACTCGATACCCGAGTACTTGGGCCTGCGCTATAACCAGACCGTTCGCGTCGTTGCTGCGCTTATCAACAGCGTAGTCTCTGTCTTTGCTATTGGTGTTGCACTTTGGGCAATCGCCCTGACCTTGCAAACTTATCTGGGCTGGCCAATTTGGGTCGGTATTATGGTCACTGGCACCATCGTTGGCGCATACAGTATTGCTGGCGGACTCGCCGCCGTCGCGTTCACTGACATGTTACAAGTGTGCATTATGTTCTTGGGAGGGCTTGTTATTGTCGGTCTGGGCATCTCTCAGACAGGCGGCTTCAGTGGCTTTGCAGAAACGCTCATCAGCGAAAACCCCAACCACCTACAAGCCTACTTACCGGCTGACCATGAATCATACCCCTGGCCTGGCGTTATTTTTGGCCTCGGCTTAGTCCTGTCGCCAGCTTATTGGTGGGCGGGCCAAGCGATCTTACAACGTTCGCTCGGCGCCAGAACTCAATGGGATGCCAGTGCTGGCATGATGTTCGCGGCATTCGGTAAAATTCTCGTGCCCCTGCTGATTGTCTTTCCTGGCTTACTCGCCCTCGTGATGCACGCGCAAATTGAGTATCCCGATATGGCGCTGCCCTGGATCATCAAAAATGTACTACCACCGGGCATTTCCGGGCTCATGTTCATCGCTATTATTGCCGCCCTGCAATCCACCATAGATTCCAGCGTGAACTCCACTTCATTGATGCTGACCCGAGATGTACGTTATGTCCTGATAAAGAACGCAAATCCCGATAACGATTTGAGAATCGGGCGGGTGCTGACACTCATCTTGCTTCTTCTATCTATGTGCACTGCACCGCTCGTTGCCGAAATGGGTGGGATCTTCACTTTTCTACAAACCATATTGTCTTTATTCCAAGGCCCTATGCTAGCGCTATTGATACTCGGCGCATTCACTCGCAGAGCGACACCCCAGGCAGGATTATGGACCTTAGTCAGTGGTGTCATGGTTGCCAGCGCCACGTCCTATGCCGGCGTGAACATGCTCTACGTCGCTTTCTCCAGCTTCATCTACGCGCTCGCCGCATTGTGGGTACTGAGCGGTTTTACAGCACCTCACCCCGACAAGGATTTATCTAAACTCACCTATTCACCCTGGAGGCGCAGCTAATGAACCTGACTAATTTGCCCTTAGAATGGGCAAACTACTTATCGATCATAGTGTTTCTGTGCCTTTTTGTACTTGTCTGGTTGATACCGCAACAAGCCGTTTACGAAGATGCGCCCGATCAGTCCCGTTGGCGAGACATTCGACTTTGGGCAACACTTCTTATTGCGGTCCAACTTCTACTCTACGCCGTCTTTAACTAACGGTCGTTGGCGAATCCACGTTTAACCCTCTTGCCGTTATTTTATCCATCTAAGCAGCGTGGCTGCTGGTAAGTATCACAGGCCATTTCAGTACAGGCGATAGCTTGGCCACCCGGCGTATTCGTATTTCGATAGCAGTCATTGCAACCGTCGAAATATGCCCTGCAATTTTCCGGTTTTACGCCCTCTACTGCTGGCTTTTTCGTTTTCCCCCCACCC
>JAPKBI010000085.1 GCA_028823475.1 Halioglobus sp.
CTTGAACTGGTCAAAAAGGCGTTACACGATAAGATACTGATTGATGTCACTGTGCCTTTGGTGCCGCCAAAAGTGGCTCGCGTGCAGTTGCCTTCGCAGGGCAGTGCGGGTCAAATCGCACAGGAATTGCTTGGCGAAGAGGTTTTTGTGGTGTCGGCTTTTCAGAACGTGGCTGCTGCACATTTGCAGGAAGGTAGTGGGTTGGAGTGCGATGTGTTGGTTACGGGCAATAAAAAAGTTGCCCGCGAAGCCGTGATCAAATTAGTTGAAGCGGCAGGGATGCGCGGTTTTCACGCGGGCATGATAAATAATGCCGCTGCAGCCGAAGCGCTGACATCAGTGTTAATTACCATCAATAAACAGTACGGCTGTCACGCAGGCATTAAGATTACTGGGTTGGACGACACACACTAGATGACAGTTAGTCTGACGCTGATTCCCCTGCTGGGGTTTCCCCTGGTGGAGCCGGGGGATGATCTTGCATTACTGATTATGGATGTCCTGCGGGAAAATGATCTCAGTTTGCAGCGGGGGGATGTTCTCGTGGTCGCGCAAAAAATTGTGTCCAAAGCGGAAGATCGCTACGTGCGACTGGCGGATGTGACGGTCAGTCCTGAAGCGCAGAGCCTCGCCGAAAAAGCGGGAAAGGATCCTCGTCAGGTTCAACTCATTCTGCAGGAAAGCAAGGAAGTTATCCGCGTGCGCCCGGGGGTGATTATTGTCGAGCACCGCAACGGATATGTTCATGCCAATGCGGGCATCGACAAATCCAATATCCGTATCGACGCAGACGATCCCCGTGTATTGCTGCTCCCGAAAGACTCTGACGCTTCAGCGCGTGCGCTGCGAGAGGGTATCGCTGAGCTCGGCGCTATCGCTCCCCAGGTGATAATCAATGACAGTATGGGAAGGGCCTGGCGCAATGGCACGGTGGGTTTGGCTATCGGCACAGCAGGTTTGGCACCACTTTATAACCAGATAGGTGAAGCGGATATGTTTGGCAACAAGCTCGAGGTGACAGAACCTGCGGTGGCCGATGAATTGGCGGCGGGTGCTTCTCTTGTCATGGGGCAGGCCGCTGAAGCTTGTCCGGTGATATTGGCTCGCGGTGCGGGTCTTAAGCCCTCGGATAGTGGATCAGCAGGGTTGCTGCGCGACAAATCACTCGATATGTTTCGCTGATGAAGGCATTTCAAGAATCGGTACTTGCCCTGTCCGGGGGTGTGGGCGGGGCAAAGCTGGCGCTAGGGTTGGCGGACGTGGTAGCTCCAGGGCAACTGCATGTCCTGGCTAACACCGGGGACGATTTCAGGCATCTCGGTCTGCATATCAGTCCCGATATTGACACACTGCTCTACACGCTGTCCGGTAAAGCCAACGAAGTCCTTGGTTGGGGGCTGGCGAATGAGACATGGAATGTAATGGACGCGCTCGAGCGCTTGCGTGGCGACACCTGGTTCCGGTTGGGTGACAACGATCTAGCGACCCATTTGTGGCGAACAGCGCAGCTTGATGAGGGCGCGAGTCTGCTACAGATCACCGACACACTCGCACGGCAGCTGAGCATTGCCAGTCATATTCACCCAATGTGTGAGGAGCGGGTAAGTACCACTGTGCATAGTGAGGGGGGCGATCTGGCATTCCAGCACTATTTTGTCCGGGAGCAGTGTAAGCCAGCAGTGACCGGATTCAGTTTCGAGGGGATTAACCAGGCCAGCCCCAACAGTAACGTTATGGCCTTGCTGGCTGACGAAGCATTTTCGACCATTGTCGTGTGCCCCTCCAACCCTTTTGTGAGTGTTGACCCCATATTACAGATACCAGGAATGTGGACAACCTTGCGAGATAGCGCGGCGCCCTTGGTCTTGGTGTCTCCCATTGTATCGGGCATGGCGCTTAAAGGGCCGGCCGCCAAAATGATGTTGGAGCTAGGTGTGCCGGTCACGGCATTCGGGGTGGCACAGCATTATTGTGATCTTTATCCGGATTTGCTGGATTACTTCGTAATTGATGAAAGTGACGCTACACTAGCCACAGAAATTGCTAGTTTGGGAGTAGAAGTGGCTATTGCACCTACCGTTATGAAGAACCGGAACGAGAAACAGCGTTTGGCACAGTTTGTCCTGGACTTGGTGGGGTAGAGCGCATGGCACAAGCGCTGGTTCCATTAAAAGACCTAGTACTAGCCAAGTCGCGCTTGGCCGGTGTGCTGACCAGCGTCGAGCGCCGTGCATTGGCTCAGGCTATGGTGGAGGATGTGCTCACTGTTTTGAGTCGCCATAGACATATTGCCCGTATTACGCTGGTGTCCGATGACCCCGGAGCGAGTATGTTGGCGCAGAAATACGGGGCTGACTGTTGGACCGAGAGCTCGCTCGGGTGTCGTGGTTTGAATCCGCTGATACAGTGCGCCAGTGAACGTTTGCTAAGCACTGGAGGGGAGCCGCTTGTGGTACTGCATGGCGACCTGCCACTGTTGACGGGGGAAGACATCAGCCACGTGGTGGAAAGCCAACAAGCATTGGGTGGATTGATAGTGGGTTGCGACAGTAAAGGTGTAGGAACTAATCTGCTGGCGTTTAATGCCGCTAGTACGCCGCGCTTTTGTTTCGGTGCCGACAGCTGCGCAGGCCATGTCACTGGTGCAAAAAATGCGGGCGTGGCAGTGCAGATCTTGCAAAGGTCAGGTATAGGTCTGGATGTGGATGAAGCGCCAGACTTACAACGTATTATGAACCAGCTGCATGTCGACACTGCGAGCAATACCGCACAGTTGCTTTATAATACCGAACTGGGCGCGCGTGTGACCCTGGCTTTGACCGCTATGGTGGGTGATACAGAATCAGGTAGCGCAGATTTGTTTGATGACTTCAACCGAGGAATGGCACGCTAATGTTCGATTGGCAATTTTTGCAAGAGCAACTGCTGCGGGGCGAAATGCTCAGCGATCAACAGTCGCTGTCTTTGACAGACTTTGATGACACCGAAGCGTTGGTTCGTGTGGCCTCTATTCTGCGTGACCGCGGACACCAGAATGTGATCACGTATTCGCGCAAGGTGTTTATCCCGTTAACCCATTTGTGCAGGGATGTCTGCCACTACTGCACGTTTGCGCGCACGCCGAAAAAAATTCAACAGCCCTACATGCCTATCGAAGAGGTTCTCGAGCTATGTCGGCAGGGGGCCATTGTGGGCTGTCAGGAAGCGTTGTTTACTTTGGGTGAGAAGCCGGAGCTACGTTATAACGCTGCACGGCGAGCCTTGCAGGAAATGGGTTTTTCTAGCACGCTCGATTATGTTAAGGAGGTCGCTCGCCGGGTTTTGGCGGAGACAGGTTTGCTGCCACATATTAATGCTGGATGCATGGATGCGGATGAAATTGCCGGATTGCGTCAGGTCAGTGCGTCGATGGGCATCATGCTGGAGTCCGCATCGCAGCGTTTATGTGAGAAGGGCATGCCGCATTACGGTTCGCCGGATAAAGAGCCAGCCAGACGACTGCAGACCCTGGATTTGGCAGGACAGGCGGCAGTCCCGTTTACGTCTGGGATACTCATTGGTATTGGAGAAACGCGTCGTGAGCGCATTGAATCCCTGCTGGCGCTGCGTCAGGTCAATACGCGATATGGTCACCTGCAAGAAGTCATTATTCAGAATTTCCGCGCCAAGCCGGACACTCTTATGTCAGCTGCGCCGGAGCCGGACCTTAACGAATTGTTATGGACTATTGCAGTCGCACGCCTAATTTTTGGCGCGCAAATGAATATTCAGGCGCCGCCAAATCTCAGCCCCGGCGTTTTGCCGCAATTGGTCGCGGCAGGCATTAATGATTGGGGCGGTGTCTCGCCAATAACGCCCGACTATGTGAATCCGGAAGCCCCCTGGCCGCAGTTGGAGCGATTGGCCGATGAGACTGCCGCTGCAGGAAAGTTTCTTGAACAGAGGCTCACGGTTTATCCGGCTTATGTTGTCGAAGGCGAGCGTTGGCTGGATGATGGAGTGCAAACGTCAGTGTTGCGACTATCGGATGCAGCTGGATTCGCAAGGCGCGACAAGTGGGTGCCCGGCGAAGAGCATGGAGTGCCTGCGATTGAAGCTAAATTGTTGGCGGCCCGAGTAGAGTCTGATGCGGTGTCGCCCGATGTGCTTGATATTGTTAGTCGGTGTAATGAGACCGGCGAGTTGAAAGAGATAGATGTTACCCGGCTGTTTAATGTCCGTGGGTCCGACTTTTCCTATGTCGTTGCTCAGGCTAACCAGCTGCGTGAAAAAGCGAACGGCGATACGGTGAGCTATGTCGTCAATCGCAACATTAATTATACCAATGTTTGTTATTTTAAATGTCAGTTTTGCGCCTTCTCTAAGGGCAAGCAGAGCGAGAATTTGCGCGGCAGACCCTACGATATTACCGGTGAGGATATTGCCGGACGTTGCAGCGAGGCCTGGGATAGAGGTGCAACCGAGGTCTGCATGCAAGGTGGCATTCACCCCGATTACACCGGCCAAACGTATCTGGATATTGTCAACACTGTTCGCAGTGCGACGCCGGAAATGCATATCCACGCATTCTCGCCGCTGGAGGTGTGGCAGGGCGCAGCCACACTTGGCGTTAGTGTCCCGACTTTTTTGCGGCAGTTGCGACAGGCGGGGCTTAACACTTTGCCGGGCACTGCGGCGGAAATTTTGCACGACGAAGTTCGTGCAGATCTATGCCCCGATAAACTTAACACTGAGCAGTGGTTGGAGGTTATGGCGGCGTCGCATGCTGAGGGTATGCGCACCACGGCAACGATTATGTACGGTCATATCGATCGCCCACGACACTGGGCGAGCCATCTATTGCATATCAGATCCTTGCAACAACGTACCGGGGGGTTTACTGAGTTTGTACCTCTGCCGTTCGTGCATATGGAAGCGCCGATGTATCTTAAGGGCAAAGCGCGACGTGGGCCGAGCTTTCGCGAAGCGATTCTGATGCACGCGGTGGCTAGGCTGGTGTTTAACGGGCTGATAGACAATATTCAGGCTTCCTGGGTCAAGATGGGCAAAGAGGGCGTTGCGGCCTGTCTGAAGGCAGGCGTCAATGACCTCGGTGGTTCATTGATGAACGAAAGTATTACTCGCGCAGCGGGCTCTGGTCATGGGCAGGAGTGGGCACCTGAGCAGATGGAAGCACAGATCCATGCGGCCGGACGTCAGCCGCGGATGCGCACGACACTCTATGGTGATGCTGCTCAAGAGCGTCGCAATGCAGCCCTTAATGCGGCGCCGCTGTCCGAAGTTCGCGGTGCTTCTGCGGCAAAGAACCAGCGTAGCAAGCGTTTGTCAGTAGTAGAAAGACCGCTGGGTGCACCCGACACGCTGGAAGTGAAGTGGATTCATGAATCACGGGACAGCACAGTCTACGAAAGTGTGGTGTTGATGGCAGCCTGCAACTGAATCGTGTTCCGCCTGAAATGAGCACCGTAGTCAGCATGAGTATTGATCTAGAGCCTAGTTGGTTAAACCTACTGGCTGCAGAATTCGAACAACCTTACATGCAGCAATTGCAGGCTTTTTTATTGTCAGAGGAGAAAGCGGGAAAACGTATCTTCCCGGTCGGCAATGAGCGGTTTGATGCTTTCCGCCATTCCCCCTTGGATAAGATAAAAGTTGTTATTCTGGGCCAGGATCCCTATCACGGAGAAGGCCAGGCGCATGGGCTTTGCTTCTCGGTCAAATCAGGCGTAGCCATACCGCCCTCGTTAAAAAATATTCACAAGGAATTACACGCGCAGTTCGATCTGCCGACACCGTCCCATGGAGATCTCACCGCTTGGGCCAATCAGGGTGTGCTATTGCTTAATAGTGTGCTAACGGTGGAGAGGGGGCAGGCTGCATCGCACCAAGGCAGGGGGTGGGAGACCTTCACCGATTGTGTCATTGAGGTCATCAATCGCGAGAGAGAAGGTGTGGTTTTTTTGTTGTGGGGAAGCTATGCCCAGCGCAAGGGATCGATTATCGACAGTGCGCGGCATTGCGTGCTGAAGGCGCCACATCCTTCACCGCTAAGTGCCTATCGGGGTTTCTTTGGCTGCGGGCATTTTTCTATGGCTAATGACTATTTGCAGAGCAGGGGAATTGCGCCCATTGACTGGCGCTTGCCTGAACATGCTCCGTTGAGATAAAACACGGGGTCTGTTGAACAGACGCAGCGTCAAAAACTCGACCCATAAACACCGCGTTTCGGTAATGACAAAACCACCCGGTTTGCAATTAATTAGAGTCTAATGAGTAGGGTAGCTCGCGCCCAACTAACAATGGGCCGTCAGCGGCGCCGACATGGAGCCCGTTTGTTAGCCCGTCTTTGGTGGCGGCCACCAGCACAGTGGTGTCTTCCTTTACCGCGCAGCAGTTGACGATACTGCCCACATTTTTGCCCGATAGCGCATCATATACGGCAGTGCCTAAGGTGGGGCTGCTGTTAACGGCGAGTTGCGCTAGACCGGTGCGGCGCTTGGGTTTGCCGAGGTAGTGTAAGCGCGCTACGACTTCCTGGCCGGTATAGCAGCCTTTTTTGAAACTAATATGACCGGTGAGGTCGTAGTTTAGTGTCTGCGGGACGAATTCTTCTTTCGTGGCTGACTCGATGCGGACGATACCATTTGCCATCTGCAGGGCTTGCCACTCGGGCTCGGTCGCTGATTGTATCGCCTCACCGATAGTGTCCTGTGGAAATGATTCATGTAAATAGCATTCGAACTGTTCGCCACCCTG
This sequence comes from Halioglobus sp., assembly GCA_028823475.1. GTDB lineage: Bacteria > Pseudomonadota > Gammaproteobacteria > Pseudomonadales > Halieaceae > Marimicrobium. The sequence goes on from JAPKBI010000085.1 coordinate 6,757, forward strand.
ATCGGTCTGCACTACAACGAAATTGTCTCCATAGACCGTGCCGAAGCGCTCAGAGGGTGCCTGGCCGAAGAGTTTGGTTAGCGCCGTGGCAGCACCTGAACCCCAAACTGCATAGGACTTCCAGTCCTCTCTGGTGTCGTCGAGCGCTGCTTTTGAAAAAATAATGTATTTGCCAAATGCCGCGCTGCTGCTTGCTCGGATACTCCGATGCATGCGTAGTGCAAAATGATCTGTACCTAACTGACACAGAAGAAAGTCGCAGACGACCCTGCCCTGCGGTGTGCAAAAAATACCGAGCAGGCCCCGATTTTTGTCTATTAGGCGGGTGTCACAGGTTGTCTGGCCCTGCAAAAATTTAAGTGTGTCGGGTCCGGTAATGTGGAGTAAAGACTCTTGTTCTAAACAGGTGTAAAGGCAGTTCAAGTGTTGTTACCTCGAATGATCGTCAGGCAATAATAGGCTCTGTGATCGACAATGTCAGTAATGAACGACGTCAGCAACGCAATTAAACGATATAATGGGCGCTATAGATGGTCCTCTGAGAGAATTTTGTTGGCATGATAGATAAAGAAGATATTAATCGTATGCGGTGGGCCGCAAGGCGAGGCATGTTGGAACTCGATCTGATGCTTGAGCCATTTGTCAGTGCGCGATACGCACAGCTCGATGAGACCGATCGCCATAGGTTCCAACAATTGATGCTATGCGAGGATCAGGATTTATTTAACTGGCTTATGCTACGTGGGGCGCCGGACGATGAGGAGCTAACGGGGATTGTCAACCAGATACGCCAATTCACCCGTTCTGCGCCTGAAGATCGGTGAGTCAAGATTGCGAGGAGCGCTATACGGCGCGCTTTGCCTGATCATACTCTATGCCCTGTGCTCGATTTGGGCACGCGGCTATGCATTTCTGGTTGTTTCTCTGTCGGTCATTGCGTTTATTCTATTGTGGCTGCTGCGACGCAACCCTATGCGCGGTGCCGAGCTGTGTTGGCGCGAGGGTCGCTGGACACTCGAGCGAGACGGCGTTATCAGGGAAATTTCCCCGAGTAGGAGTAGTACGATGCTGCCCTGGCTTGTTTATATTGCGTTCGCTGATACGGCAGAATGTTCTGCGGGGCATATTTGGCTTTATGCTGACAGTGTACGCAAGCATCAGCTACGTCGGTTGCGTGTCCGGCTGACGCTGCTGGGCTGAGTGTTGTGCGGGGCCACCGGTCCCGACGCTAAAGGTTTTTACAGCACTACAGGGGAGAGTTATCTGGCACTAGAATCGTATCTTTGGCCACTGGCAGGAGCTCTGGGTAGTCTAGTGTGTAATGAAGTCCGCGACTCTCTTTGCGTGAAATTGCGCACTGAATCATAAGTTCGGCCACCATTGCTAGATTGCGCAGTTCGAGTAAGTCGTTGCTAACTTTGTAGTTGCCGTAATATTCTGCTATTTCCGCCTGCAGCAGCTG
>JAPKBI010000526.1 GCA_028823475.1 Halioglobus sp.
GCTTCATCGTCCTGATCCTGCGCTGCCTTAATCGCCAGTTGCCCCGCTGCCGTCAGCCCCTGTGCGTACTCAATCCAGTCGTCTCCCGCTGCGCGCCCGGGCATCATTAGTAGATTTCCGGCTTCGGTCAGTATGGCCGCAGCATGCAATACCTCGGCCCAGCCCTCATCCGTGGTAGGCGCCAGTTCTTGGTGCCCTTGGGCGGTGATAATGGTGCCGGCAGAGTCCCAAATCACCTCGGCGGCAGGATCGAGAATCCACGCCATAGTTTGGTGAATATTAGTGATGCTTTGATAGGGAGGTTCGGCCGAAGTCGCTAGGCTGGGCTCGTTTCTCTCTCCGCAGGCTGCCACAAGCACGCAGAAGGCTACGACGACACAATAGTTGTATGGCATGGATGTTTTCCAAGTGGTGTTCAAAAGCTGCCTCATCGCGATTCATTTTATTACTTACGCAGTTAGAGCGAGATGGTCATCACGGGAATGCCAGCATCCTCCAGAATAGGGCACACACCATAGTCAGCCTGCGGCGCTGGTGATGTCACGCGGACATTGGTGATAATTATAGGTATTCATACAAGGAATGTCTCCCAAACAACGTTAATTTGGCAATATCGGTGATATTACTAACCGTGTTTCAGACAGTGGAAAACCACGGTGTCCACCACGGACTGCGGCCTCAGCATAGAGTAAATAACGTGTTACTTTAAAATGTTTTGTCTATACTTGAGAACTGAAAAGCGCCAGGCCTTCCGACTTTATCCATAACGGGGTAGCTAAATGCAGTTCACTGATCAGCACAATGAAATCCGCCGTACTGTGCGCCAGTTCGTCGAGAAAGAGGTGAATCCTTACGTCAACGAATGGGAAGAAGCCGGCATCTTCCCTGCCCATGAGCTTTTCAAAAAGGCTGGGGATCTGGGACTACTGGGCATTCACAAACCGGAAGAATACGGCGGCCTCGGTCTGGATTACAGCTACGCCATGGTGGCCCATGAAGAGTGGGGCTCTGCCAGTCACGGTTCGGTGCCAATGGCGGTGTCCGTGCAAACCGATATGGCGACGCCAGCCCTGGCTCGCTTTGGGTCCGATGCACTGAGGCAACAGTTCCTGACACCCGCTATCGCCGGCGACATGGTGGCCGCTATCGGGGTAAGTGAACCCCACGCTGGTTCAGATGTGTCGGCCATCAAAACCACGGCAAAGAAACGCGGTGACGACTATGTTATCAACGGCACCAAAATGTGGATCACCAACTCGACTCAGGCTGACTATATCTGCCTGTTAGCCAATACGTCCGATGACCAGAAGCACCGGAACAAATCTTTGATTGTGGTTCCCACTGACACGCCAGGATTTTCCACATCAAAAAGGCTGAACAAACTCGGCATGCGCGCCTCGGATACTGCGCAGTTGTTTTTTGACGATGTGGTAGTACCCCAACGCTACCTAATCGGAGAAGAGGGTAAAGGCTTTACTTACCAGATGATGCAATTTCAAGAAGAGCGACTGGCTGCCACCGCCATTTGCATCAAGGGCCTGGAGAACTGTATTCGCGATACCGTTGAATACACCAGCCAACGTCAAGCATTCGGTAAACCCCTGCTGGACAACCAGATCATCAATATGAAACTGGCAGACATGCAGATGGAAGTAGAGGCTCTGCGCGCCCTCACCTATCGCACATGTGAAATGTATATCAATGGCGAAGACCCGACCCTGCTGGCATCCTACTCCAAGCTCAAAGCCGGCAAACTCTGCAATAGCATTCCCACCGAATGCCTGCAATTCTGGGGCGGCATGGGGTATATGTGGGACAACCCTGTTGGCCGCGCCATGCGCGATATGCGACTGACATCCATCGGTGGTGGTGCCGATGAGGTTATGCTCGGAATTATTGGTAAGCGAATGGGCCTGATGGC
>JAPKBI010000527.1 GCA_028823475.1 Halioglobus sp.
GACGAGATTATCTCTATTGAGGACAGCAGCGCTGAAGTTTGCGACCTATTGGATACCGCAAAATGTTTGCTGCCGTTCCCCAGTAACTTCTTCACTCGTAAAAGCGACACCACCGATAACGGTCTGCTGGTTAACTTTTCGAAAGAGGCGATGCTGGCAAATGCTTCTGGCATCGTTGGTGATCCTACTGAATTGAATCGCAACGACGGTTTTTCTCCGGGGACTGTCATGATCACTCAAGTGCCGGACCTTGACATGGAGGCAACTGGCGCGCCCCGCTTGATTGATTTAACCGACAGTCGCCAGAGCGATAGTCCTATTGTTGTTATAAACGCTGCAACCGGCGAAAGGCAACTAATCTGGAGCGAACTTGACGCCAATGCAGACAAGGAAGCTGAATTGAGCCTGCTCATTCGTGTGGCGAAAAACCTGCAGGACGGACAGCGTTATATTGTTGCCTTGCGTAACATGAAGAATGCTGCCGGAGAAATGATCCCGCCCACGGAATTGTTCCGCGCTTATCGAGACAATGTCTCTACAGACAGTGATGCGGCCGAGGCTCGTCGTCCTGCTATGGAAGAGATATTCTCAGCCCTCCTCAGCGCCAATATTGCGCGTGAAGACCTGTATCTCGCGTGGGACTTTACAGTCTCATCTACGCGTAGCTTAAGTGAGCGTATTCTGCATATGCGCGATACGGCTTTCGCAGCATTGGCGGGCGGCACTCCCGAATTCACTATTGATAGTGTCGAAGACCTGAGCATGACAGACGAAAATTGGGGGCGAAGAATTGAAGGCACCATCACTATCCCCAATTTTATGGACAGCGATGATGCCAGTGCTGGCTCATCGCTATTCTACGCGGATGATGGTGACGCTCTGCCCGACCGCATGAATGGCGACAATACCACTGTGCAGCCTTTTATTTGCAACATAAGCAATCAGTCTCTGGATCTGGCGTCCAAATCGGCGGAGTCGGGCGGTGCGACTCGGGTCTATTTGTATGGCCACGGATTACTGGGCACTCGTTATCAGTCTACCAATGGCGCTCATCAGGGTGTGCTATCAAATAGATTTGATTTGATGAATTGTGCGATGGACTTTATCGGTATGGCAGAAACCGATGTCGAAAATGCGATAGCAATCTTGCAAGGTGTAAAAGGTTTTTCCAGCTTGCCAGACCGCTCTCAGCAGGGCTTTATAGGCTGGATGTATCTGGCGGAGCTACTGAGGCACACCGATGGCTTCGCTACCCATGAGGCGTTCCAGGTTGAGGGTAGGAGTGTTTATGACGGTACTTATGTTTACTACTACGGCAATAGCCAAGGTGGAATATTGGGTGGCGCGCTGCTTGCGACTGCCCCCAATATCGAGAACGGTGTGCTGGGTGTGCCCGGGATGAATTACTCTCTGTTGCTGCGACGCAGTGTCGACTTCGATCTGTATGCAGCATTCCTGAGGCCCGCTTACCCGGATGTTCTTGACCAGACGTTATTGCTGTCTCTCTATCAGATGTTGTGGGACAGGGGAGAGAACAATGGGTATGCGAATCATCTGGTATCTGATCCGCTGCCCAATACACCCGCGAAAAATGTATTGCTACACGTGGCGTTCGGCGATCACCAGGTGACGCATACCAGTGCCGAAATCATGGCGCGTACTATGGGCATTCCGCTGCATCAGCCTGCTCTGGTTGAGCGTCGCCACCATGATATCAATCCATTTGTAGAGCAAATGGCCATAAGCACCTATCCGCACATGGGTTCGGCCCTCGTGTACTACGATGGGGGCCCTGGCCCTAACGACGAGTGGGACGACACTGGCACACATGTGCCTCCCGTCGTTAACGTGCCGCCGCGAACAGGTAACGACCCGCACGAGCGCCCCAGACGTGACCCGAACGCAATGGAGCAGATATCA
>JAPKBI010000528.1 GCA_028823475.1 Halioglobus sp.
TTCACAAAACTGAATATAGGCGTATCACGCAGACGGCAGACGCGCATCAATTTGATGGTGCGATCCTCCACGCCCTTGGCGCCATCAATCACCATCAGAGCAGAGTCTACCGCCGTGAGTGTGCGGTATGTATCCTCAGAAAAATCCTCATGCCCGGGCGTGTCCAGCAAATTGATGGTGCGTTCGCGGTAGGGAAACTGCATCACCGAAGAGGTCACGGAAATACCGCGCTCCTGCTCCATACTCATCCAATCGGACGTGGCGTGAGGACCTTTCTTACCCTTCACGCTTCCCGCTACTTGGATAGCATTACCCAGAAGCAGAAGCTTCTCCGTAATCGTCGTTTTACCCGCGTCCGGGTGAGAGATGATGGCGAAGGTTCTTCTAATGCCAATCTCGGCGGCTAATTTACTGTCGGACACTGACCTGAATCTCCACGTAAATACAGATTTCTAACGTCACCATACGGGCGCAAAAACCAGAGGGGCGCGAGTATAACCTAAAGCAGGGCATGTTATGGGAATGTCAGCGTCAGCGTCTTAAACGCGCAGCATGCTCGCAGCGATGTCCATCAAACGCTGACCAATGAGTTCCAGTTTGAGCTCGACACCGGGCAACTGTTTCGCCATAGACGTCACCTGTAAGCCCTCATAGCCACAGGGATTAATGCGTCCGAATGGCTCTAAATCCATATCCACGTTGAGAGCCAGCCCGTGGTAGCTGCAGCCTCGGCGAACCCGCAGGCCCAGCGACGCGATTTTCTCGTCTGCCACGTAAACACCCGGAGCACTGGGTTTTAGCACAGCGGAGATCGCATATTCTTCCAACAGCTGCAGCACACTGCGCTCGATCAGATTGACGAGGTCGCGCACACCCATTGGGCGACGACGCATATCCACCATTAGATAGAGTACCCACTGTCCCGGGCCATGATAGGTAACCTGCCCGCCGCGATCCGCCAGAATGATGGGAATATCGCCTGGAGCCAATAGATGTTCGGCCTTGCCGGCCTGCCCTTGCGTGAACACTGCCGGATGCTGTAATAACCACAGCTCGTCGGGTGAATCGGCGACACGGGAATCAGTGAGTTGACGCATTGCCGTCAGCGTTGACTGATAATCAACAAGACCCAACTCACGCAGAATCAGCTCTGGCGCGGGCACCGGTCAAATCACCATCTTTACATGCCCGGTCGCCAGCAGATCCTGGTGCAGGGCTTCCAACTGATCAGAACCCGTTGCTGTGATAGTAATGGTCAGCGATGTGAAGGTGGCTTTACTACTGGCTTTGCCGGTAATGTTCTGCCGATTGAACCCGGGGGCGTGGCGCTCGAATACTGCCAGCACAATTGGTTCGAAGGCATCGCTGCTGACGCCTAGAACCTTGATTGGATAATCGCAGGGAAACTCTATTTTTGGGGCTTCAGGTTCTTGCACAACAACGCACTCCGGGACTTTTCTACTAGACCGTTATCCGCGCCCAAATAGGCCGGCGAAAAACATCAAAAGAGCATCCCACTGACGGGCGAAGAAACCACTCGGCTCAATCGACGCCAAAACAACCAGCGGTTCTTGCAACACCACCTCATCGTTCAGACTCACAGTCACAGTACCTACCGCGTCACCTACGGCAAGCGGCGCAACCAACTCCGGGTTCACTGCCACTGCGGTCACCAGGTTATCGTGCTTGCCGCGCGGCAGAGTCAACACCGCTTCGTTCAACAAACCCACGGCAACATAATCCTGCTGTCCTTTCCAGACACGCGGTTTCGCCAACTCCGTCATGGGCTCAAATACAGACTTGGTCTCGTAAAAACGGAACCCGTAATTGAGTAGGGCGGCAGTATCATTTTTGCGCGCCTTTGTGCTATCGGTACCCATCACCACCGATATCAGGCGCATACCCTTGCGCTCTGCAGA
>JAPKBI010000529.1 GCA_028823475.1 Halioglobus sp.
GGAGCTGTTGCTCAAGATCAGAAAAAGCGTCAGACATGATTAATTTTACTCATTGTTAGTAAGGGTTATTTACTGGGATTGCGTTGGGTCCACGAAGGCCAATGGCAGTTTAATGATCTAAACCGCTAATGTTAGAGCTTTGCCCACTGTTAGACAACCGCCAGATGCTATTTGAGTCCTTGATACACTAGATAATACGTCGGTAATCGGTAGTGGATCGCGATCGGTACGCTGCTTGCCCACAGGCTATGGGCTTCTGTATCCTTGTCAGGTCTTATGCCACGCGCAACACTTTCCATAGGAATCAACTAATGACTACCAGACCCCGTCGCTCGCTGCTGTATATGCCAGGTTCTAATCCGCGTGCTCTTGACAAGGCACGCTCTCTTCCCGCTGATGGGCTGATACTTGATATGGAAGACTCAGTCGCTCCCGAGGCTAAGTCGCTGGCACGGGACCAGATTGCAGCCGCGCTAAAGACGGGGGGCTACGGCCACCGGGAATTAATTGTGCGCATCAATGCCTTATCAACGGAGTGGGGTGCTCAGGATATCAAGGCGATCTGCGAGTTTCCCACTGCGCCGGATGCCGTTTTGATTCCGAAGATTGACTCTGCGAAGGATGTTATCGATGCCATTGCTGCGTTTGAGAACGCAGGTTGCCCTGAATCCGTGGATATGTGGATCATGGCAGAAACACCTTTGTGCATCTTGAATATAGCAGAGGTTGCCGCAGCCCACCCTCGCCTTAGTGGCATAGTGTTAGGAACATCGGATCTTTCCAAGGATACGCGCGTGCGCCATACACCGGACCGGCTAGGTTTCATTGCCGCCCTTAACCTGTGTGTCTATGCCGCCCGCGCGTATGGTTTAACCGTTATCGACGGGGTTCAACTCGATCTTGAAAACGACGAGCTCTTATACGCTTCCTGTGAGCAGGGGCGGGACTTGGGTTTTGATGGCAAAAGCCTTATTCATCCTAACCAGATTGCAGCGGCCAATACGGTCTTTGCCCCTAATGAGGCTGAAATTGTAGCCGCTAAAGGTATAATACAGGCTTTTGAGGAAGCTCTGGCGCAAGGCAAGGGCGTGGTAGTGGTTAACGGTCGCCTCGTTGAAAACCTGCACGTTGAAGAAGCGAAGCGGCAAATCGCACTGGCTGCGACAATTGCGCAACTGAGCGGATGACGCCTGCGCCGGACATTGCGTTTTACCGGCGCTAGAACAGATCCCACGTCTTACCAAAGAGACCGTAGATACGCATTAAATGGCGGGGATACCCGCGACGTATTGGTTATGTGACACAAATAACCCCACTGTCTGCAAGATAGTGCAGTAACGCGACAGTGCCGGCGTCGGCGAGAGCGGTTTTAATCTCTGATGCTGTCAGGTTCCAGTTTTCACACAAAACAAGCAGGCTCGGCAGCACCGATTCATCGAATTTTTGGCATTCACCGTTGGCGAAGACAACAATGTTTTTCGCGTCCTGCTGCCATGCAAGCTTGGCCGCCGGGCACAGCTCCACTATTTTGGGGCCATCCTTTAACACGGCACGGGCTTGGGCTAGGTCATCCTCATCCTGCAGGGGAGTGTCATGAGGGTCAGTGACTAGCTCACCAAACCAGTGGTTCCCATCGGCTTGATCTAAAGCCCCTTGCAGCTGAGCCAATGCCCGATCCAGATCACGAGGATGTATTTCACCGGGACGCGCCATGGGTGCACGCTTGGCATCACGATAGAATGACTCCGGCTCCAGTTTCTCCAGCAGCTGGTCTGCCCAGCGCGATACCATGTCAGAGATGCGCGGGGCGCGAAAGCCAATGGAGAATGTCGTACATTCAGTTTGAGCTATGCCCCAGTGCGCAGTGCCAGGCGGTACGTAAAGAATATCTCCGCAGCGTAGTAAATGTTCTTCAGACG
>JAPKBI010000530.1 GCA_028823475.1 Halioglobus sp.
ACTCACATCACCGTACGTATCGTGCCAGATCCCAGACTTAATCCAGAACAGCAGGAAGTGGTAGAGATGGATTACGGCATGGAAAACGGTGTACTGGAGGTTTCTACCCGCGCGCGGCTTGTGCCCTATGTGCTACATCTTTTGCATATCGAACCCAAGGAATTGGCCGAGGATTCGACCGCCCAGCAGATTGTGGTAGAAAATCGCTCTGAATTGAAACCCTGGCTGTTTGGGTAGACAGCGCCGAGAGATAAATGCTGCCGCAGGGCACATTATCCGCACCTTTATCTAAGCGTGAAAACTGTTGCCGCCGCCACCGCTGCCCACAGCAGCTCTTCGACATAGCTGCCCAGAATCAAAAGACCCACGGTCACGGCTCCAACAGCGATCAACCGATCTGCCCATGGCGTGATGCGCTCCTGCTCAGCGGCCCCTTCCCTGCGCTGCACTAACTCACGCGTGATACGGTATTCAATGCGCTTTGCTGCTGTTGCTGTCGTCGTCATAGTGCCACTTCCTTCGCTACTCGCTAGTCGTGGCGCCATGATCCCAGTCGTTTCATCCACACACCATCTGTCCCCTTTTCAACCCGACTGAAAAGGCGACAGGTGAATCAGGGGTAGCTATTCCTCTCTCCTCCTTAGACGGCGCCACAACGTAACACCTGCTAACACCAGCCCCCCCGCCACTATCCCGATTAAAATACTACAAAGGGTTGGCGTCAAGAACGCCAGAAACGGTCCGACGGTCTCTATCTGTCCGATCTCGGTTGTCAGCGCCTGTACACCCTCCTGCACCGCATGAAAGCCGTGAACAAGAATGCCGCCGCCCACCATAAACATGGCGACGGTACCCACCACTGACAGAAATTTCATCAACCAAGGGGCGAATATAATGAAACGCCAACCCATCCAGCGCACAAATTGTAGCCAGGCACCCGGCCCTTTTCTCTCCATCAGATACAGACCGGCATCATCGAGCTTGACGATGCCAGCAACTAAACCATACACGCTGATGGTCATAGCGAATGCAATAATAGAGACGACTAAAACCTGACCCAGAAAAGTCATTCCAGAGGCCACGCCGAGTGTCAGAACAATTATTTCAGCCGACAGAATAAAGTCCGTGCGTATCGCCCCTTTGATCTTGGTTTGCTCATATTGGGCGAGATCAACCGAAGAGTCTGCCAAGTTCTCAACTAACTTCTGGTGATGCGCTGCTTCCTTTGTACTATCGCCAAAAGCTGTGTGGGCAATTTTTTCAAAGCCCTCATAACACAAGAAAAGTCCGCCTAAAATCAGTGCGGGGCCAATTAACCAAGGCGCGATAAATGAAATGATAAGCGCCGCGGGAACTAGGATGCACTTGTTGCGCAACGAGCCCTTTGTAACCGCCCACACAACCGGCAACTCTCGGTCAGCGCGCACGCCTGTCACTTTTTCTGCGTTAACGGCTAAGTCATCACCCATTACAGCAACGGTTTTCTTAGCCGCCACTTTAGTCATCAGCGCTACGTCATCCAACACGGCTGCGATATCATCTAGCAGTAAAAGTAAGCTGCCTCCTGCCATTTAAAGTTGACCCCTACGAGAATAACTAACCACGGCGGCATGCCAAGATGGAAGTGTTGGAATAAGTGGCGCTGACAGAAACCGAGAGCAGTCGATTTTTCCCAGTGTCAGAAAAATCTGTCTAACCGAAATCACAAAAACAGACTTTGTTACCATCAATGTCACGAAAATACGCGCCGTAAAAACCATCCATCCGCTGCCCTGGAGCACCGTCGTCAGCACCTCCCAGCTCCAGCGCCTTCGCGTGCAGTGAGTCAACAAGGGCCTTTGATCCAGGCGCAATGGAGACCATGTTGCCGTTTCCTGGGGCTGCAGATTCCTCGTTATACGGTGTACAAACTGCCA
>JAPKBI010000531.1 GCA_028823475.1 Halioglobus sp.
TGCGTCGTATTATTCCCATGGGGCTGGTCGCCCTCTTTGGTCTGCATCTATCAGTCCCTCCCCTATTTATGATGTCAGAAATTATTACACCGCAAGCGCTGGCTTGTCACTAATGGAAGGTGCTAATCGTCTTTATCGATGATACGGGTTAAACCCACGCCGTTGTCATACGTTGACTGTCGATTTTGCATGCCCTCTCTGGCCTGCGTTGTCGCGATAACGGACTGAAAAACTTCCTGCTCATAGCCCATGGCCTCGGTCAGAGTCGAATCGTCACTCGCTGCCAAAATTCGCTTAAGGCCTGCTGCCGCAGTGGGTGATTTTTCTGCCAGTGTCATCGCCAGCTCTAAAGACGCGGCCACAGCCTGTCCAGTCTGCACCACCGAGTTGACTGCCCCGAGATCGCATAGCCGCTGCGCAGACATCGGCTTTCCTGTCAGCACCATCTCTGCTGCGGTTGCGCGGCCCGCCAACTGCGCCAGACGACTACTGCCGCCGATACCGGTCGTCAGCCCCATATTGATTTCCGGTTGAGCGAACTGAGACTGTTGTTCTGCAATTCTCAGATCACACGCCCAGCCCAATTCAGCGCCACCACCAGAGCAATCACCAGAAATGGCGGCAATACTAATGATGCCCTCATGGCACAGCTCATTAAGCGCAGTAAACCAGCCGGTACCGGAGCCCGTTTGCTCAAGCCCATCAATGCCATTCAATAAATCTTGCAACCAGGCGTGTTGCAGCCAGTGTCCTTCTAGGCCGGACGCCAAGATAAGTACTCTTGCGCCTGACTCGCGGCACTGCCTTAGCTGTTCGGCGAGCTCATCAACTGCCGCCCAGCAAATCTGGTTGGCGCGCTCAGGATCGCTGAAGGTGAGAATCGCAACCTTCGGCCCAGCCCAGTCTGTAGTAATGACATGCGTCACAGCGCAGGGCGCCGGTCAGCTTGGGAAACGATCAAACTTGGGTAACTCTTCTGGCAGGCAATGAAAGCTCTGCTTCTCGATACAATAGAATGCCATATCCGGCGCGCCGTATTGCGTGGGATCATCCATAGTACCCACCTTTAAGATCACCATGTCTGGCAAGTTCGGCGGCATACTGACCAGTGATGTACCGCAGTCGGGACAAAATTGCCGTTTTACCGGCGCCTCTAGATCACTGCGCTCAAAGTCCTTCGGCGCCCCCGAGGTATAACGAAAACCACTCATCGGCATCGCCAGAGCTACATTCGCGCCGCCGCCAGAAATATATTGACACTCCCGGCAGTGACAAAGACCACGCATTAAAGGCTCACCCTCAGCTTCATAGCGAATTTTTTTGCAGTAACAACCACCCGTAATTTTCACAACATCAGTCCTCTGCAACAGAACACAGCTTTAGGCTGTTTCTCAATTCAATGATTAGAAGATCATACTACCTTTTCTTGGGAGAGGTAAAATACCTGTAGGGCGGCAGATCCGACTGGCGATGGCATCACAGGATAGTGTTTTGGTAAGATAGAGATTAAGTCACGTATATTGCTTACACAGGCTATCTGGATGGTGGAGCTAAAACGCGTTAGGCAATTAAACCGCCGTGATGCTTGGTACGCAATAAGAATTGATCTGTTTCAACAGGGAGTGTTTAATTTATGGCTAAGACAACTGCTCCCTCACCGGGTCACTTGTTCCATAGGAGGCGCCGGCCCAATGCATTATTATACCGACGTTATCGCACTTCAAAGATTAGCAGCGTCGCCATCATGGCTATGCTGACACTCTGGTGCACGATCGGCCGGACCTCACATAAAGACAACAGCCGCACACACTCCCAATACTAAGGCCAATATTATTATGAACGACACTCCTCCTCAGGCGACCACCATTGATAACGGCGAGGTGAAACATTGGTACGCCGAAACTGACGTGCTGA
>JAPKBI010000086.1 GCA_028823475.1 Halioglobus sp.
CACAATACAGCTCCAGTAAATCTCCACTCATAGCGGCGGCGTGTTTGCAGGCCCACTCGATCATGCGGATATTCACTTGACCATTGGGCTGGCTGAATGACTGTTCATACTGCCGATAATGGTAGTCTGTGCCTAGGATGGGCAAAACCTCTCGAACGAAGTCGCTCCCAATCACCCGCTTTTGTTTGCGGCTGCGTCCGATAACAGAGACGGGCTTGCTGTCTGCTTGCAATGCAGTTGCCAATTGTTGTGCTGCGTTTTCCCACGCCTGATCCAATTTTCGATGGTAGATCAGAGTTAACATTACATCACCGGACAGTGACACAAGAAATTCAACTTGAAAGATTTTGTGCCGCAGGATGCTGTGGGCGATCAGTTTTGCTCGAAGCAGGGGCATTAAATATTGGATGCGATCATCGGCGATAATAAAGTCGTTGACGACCACCGGTGTTCTGGGGTCTTCTCGTCTAAACATCACGTAATTGATGTTGTCATCGTCGTGCCACAGCCTGAATTCAGCACGAAGCCGAAACCCTACAGGAGGTGAAGCATACACCTCAGGCTCAGGCGCTGAAAAAGGGGTCATTAGTTCGCACACCGTGGCGACTTTGGCGGCAAGTAGGGCGGCATAGTCTTGCGGCTGAACCCGTGACAGAGGCATCAGGACAGCCTTGCCGTATCGCGATTTTGCCAGAGCTCGGTTGCCTGTAATTGAGCGGCCGCTAGGTTAATGTCAGGGCAGAGCACGAGCAGCGCCGCAGCCGTGGTGGCAAGGGTTGCATTTAAACCGTATTGGTTACCCGCACTACCGCGCCAGAGTGCTTTTATAGACGCAACGTCTGGCGTCACGACAGACTCGATGCGTTTGGCAATAGAGCGCGGCAACAATATCTCGTGTGCCTGCTGATCATGCAGCCGATATAACCGTGTGTCGGCCTGTGGTTTGATTTCTACCTCGCCACTGTCTCCCTTGAACACCAGGGAGCATGGCTGATGGAGTATGCGGTCTGCTTCTTGGTGTAGTCGGGCATAAGCAGGATGAAAAACACTCTGTAAGCTGGCGCGGGCGTTTAATGGGTTGAGCATGCGGCTCAGGGTGTTGACTGGGGAGCGCAGCCCTAGAAGCGGTCGTAATTGCATCAGCTCCTCGAGGGGAGAACAGAAATACGCCAAAGATAAATAGGACAGATTGTGGGCGTCGAGCTGTTGGCCGACGTCGCTCCAGTGTGATGCAACAGGCAGCCCTAGCTGTCTCATGGCATTCTTGGTATAGAGCCTGTCAGGCGTGTGGCCCGCCGACCCGTGAATGAATACGCGATATCCTGCTTGCGCCAGCAGTAACAACGACAGGATAAACCAGGGGTGCTGGTGCTTTTTCCCCGCGTAACTGGACCAGTCAAGGTCGGCCCGTAATTCGTGAGGTGGAGGCTTCATGTGCGCACGGCAGGCTTGCACAAAGCCGGCGAGTTCGTCGGGGCTCTCCTCTTTGACTCGCAGCAGCATTAAGAACGCGCCAATTTGTAATGGCTCAACATCGCCGCGCAGGATCATGCCAAATGCCTGTTGTGCTTCACCCTGACTCAGAGAGCGGGTGCTGGTCTTGCCTTTGCCCAGAATTCTAATGAATGGGGCAAAAGGGTGCTCTGTAATAGGAGTAGACCCCTTTGGCTTATTCACAAGACCGATTCACAAGCAGTTGTCGGGCTTGGGCAGGCCAGAGATTTTACTGCCCAGCTTGGCCGGCGATCCTGGGAACAAAGACATCAGATAAATGCTTTTCCCTTTTTCCGGCCCGAGGTTTAACGCGCAGTACTTTACCAGCGCCCGCATGGCCGGCGCACTATCGTAGGCCAAGTAATACGCTCTCAGCAGATGAATGACGTCCCAGTGAGCAGCGCTAAGTTGAAGGTTTTCAGACGCAGCAATCTGCGCCGCCACATCAGGGTTCCAGTCGTTTAGATCACAAAGAAAGCCTTCTTTATCGAAAGCATTGGCGCAGAGCATCAGCGTTAATACCAAGCCTGTTGTCGTGGAAATGTTTCAGTGAGTGTCACCAGCCCCTCCATATCGATGCGGCTGACGGCTGCAGCAAGATTCGTCACGCCTGCTGCGAGGGCATCAGCAGTCATTATGTATAAGCTTGCATCGGTCTGTTGAAGCGTTTTACTCGCCTTGGTGCCCGCGAGCGCGGCATAGACTCCGTCGCCCATTAAAACCAGAGCATCGCCTTTCGCCATAATGCTGACACAGTCAGTAAAGGCGGCGCTCGAAGGTGATGCATTGAGCGTATGCAGAATCATGGTCAAAATCCGAGGAGGTGGTCGTAACCGACCATGAGTTGATGCATGTCATGGCCGCCCAGCGGGCGCGTCTGCAGGGGAGCCTTTGAAAGATCCATATTGTAGCGTGCGGCCGCCTGCGCATCGACATACACATGATTGATGTCATAAAGCGGCAAGGAGGCGAGCTGGCGGCCGATAGTTTTCATTCCTAAGGGGTGACTGTCTTGGTCGGGCTGTAATTGTAGAACCGCGTCGCCCATAAATAGCAAATCAACAGATTGATCAAAGGCGGCGCTGGCCAGTGCTGCATCCAGTGCGGCTTTAGCCAGACCCGAGCCATAGGGGCTGTGTCTTAGCACCAGTAAAACAGTTTTCTTCGTCGCTGCAGTCACCGCTAGCCTCCAAAGGTGATCAAGCGATCAGAGCTCGCATAGGCATCCACAAGCTGTCCTAGGCCCGATACGGTGAATGCCGCATCAATGGTAGGGGAGGCGCGCTCATGGCGGTCCGCCTCTACCTGGTCCAGCATGCCGTGCTTTAGCGCAGAGGTAATACAGATGGCCAGCTCTATCCCATGTTGATCTGCTAATTCAGCCCAGCCTGTTACCGGGCTCTCTTCATCCTGCGCGGATACACTGTTCGCCGCGCTCGCGAGCGTACCTGCGTCCAGAAAGAAGACGCGGTGAATAGTATGCCCCCGGGCCGTGACACAGTGTGCGAACTGCGCCGCCCTGCGCGAAGAGTGCCCAGAAAAGGGCGATGACAATACCAATAACGAATAAATCACGTTGTACGCTCTCTACAAACAAAAAACCCCGGCATGTACCGGGGTTTGTTTATCAGCCGTTTGCGACTAGTCGTCACCGCCGAACGCTGTCAGCAAGTGCAATAGATGGATAAACAAGTTGTAAATATCCAGATACAACGACACAGTCGCTCGGATGTAGTTCGTTTCGCCGCCGTTGATGATACGGCTGGTATCAAACAGTATGAGCCCAGACATAATCAGCACGACAGCCGCCGAGATAGTCAGAGACAGCGCTGGAATGTTCAGGAAGATATTGGCAATCATCGCAACCACGGCTACGAGCAGGCCAACCATCAGGAACCCGCCCATGTAAGAAAAATCCTTGCGGGTGGTGAGAGCGTAAGCGGATAAACCAAAAAACACGACAGCGGTGCTACCCAGCGCCTGCATCACCAGTGCAGGGCCACCTGGCATTGCGAGGTAATAGTTGAGCATTGGGCCAATAGACGCGCCCATCACGCCGGTAAAGGCAAAGATGGCAACGATACCCTTGCTGCTATCAGCGGTTCGATTGACAACGAAGAGCAATCCGAAACCGACCAGCATAAGAATGAGTGCCGCGCCCTGAGGAAGCCCCATGGCCATGGAAATGCCAGCCGTAGCAGCACTGAATAGCAGGGTCATACCCAACAGCATGTAGGTATTTTTGAGCACTTTGTTTGTACTCAGGGCGGATTCGATTCCCAGTGAACCGGCGTTGTATAATCCCTTGTCTTGCATAACGTACTCCCAAATGTTGCGCACGGACCGTGCGATGTTGCCTTATATAGATAATAAGGGCGATAGAGGCAAAATCCAAGTCAAATAGGTCGAAATTCGTAACGATTGTGATCTGGCCCGGGTGCCGCAACGACGCGCACCCTCGCCTTAAAACCTGTGCCCTCGTCATTTTTTATCCTGCTGCTCGTGGCAGGCCTCCAAAACAAGGCCATTCGCAGACTAGAATCGAGCCCTAAATGACGTTAATGTATCGTGAATATAGCGTTTTAACGCCGCTAAGCAACCTGGCGTCAGACGTTTTGCTGAAACAAGGAACCGGTAACTATGGACAGAAAAGACACTATGCCCCTTTGGGTATTTCTGGGTCTACTCAATCTGGAAACCAGAAAAGCAGCGCTTGTACTCGTCAGTTGTACGCTTGTCTTTGGGCTTGTATTTCTGCCCCTGCCTTACCTACTGGATGACTGGAACTGGATGGATGTCTTTAACTGGAGCGGAATGATGTTCGCCATCACGTTATGGTATTGGTTGTCTATACGTTGGGTAGACAAGCACTCATCCTGGGATTAGTTAAAAGCGTCTATCTCCTATGAGCTGTTGCTTCCCCCGCTTAGGATACGCGGATATTTCGGGTGGCAGCGCTGGGGCTTTTGGGTCGCGCGAACATTAGAAGCCCTAGTGCTCCAGACCCGACGATCCCGGACAGCATTAGGAAAGCGATATCGAATGACGCGGTTGCATCCGTAAGCCAGCCAATCAGGAATGGCGTCAGAACCCCAGAGGCCGAGAAGAAGGTAACGATAACTCCGGTTGCCGCACCTGCTGATTTCGAAAACAGGTCGGTGCAGATTGAGTAGTATAGGCCGTTTGCTGACATTGATAAGCCGATTCCCAAGGTCAGCCAAAAGACAGCCCAATTGCTGGAAGTGACCGATGCCAACGGAACAAAGGACGCCGCGGCGAGAAGTTGCAGGATCCATGTCGGATGGATACGGGCCCGGCGGATATCGCCGCGGGCACTAAATAAGCGGTCGGAGAGGGTGCCGATGAGCATCATCCCGACGATTGAAAATGCCCAGGGCATGGTGGTGAACCAACCGATGGTCGTCAGCTTTAAATCAAACTCATGTTCAAAATAACCCGGAATCCATGTGACACCGAAGAACAGGATCGCGCCGAAGCCAAAAAAGGACCAAGCAGTGGCAAGGAGGGTCGGGTTACGCAGAACAACACCATATTCTGCAAGCGTGGGGGCGGCGGGGGTCTGAGTTTTTGGAGGTTCTCGGTAGAGAAGAAGCCACGTAAGCGCTAGCGCGAAACCCGCTATACCAAGCGCCATAAAAGTTTCTCGCCAGCCGAAGCGTTCAATAAGCAAACTGAAGAGTGGGCCACCGATGAGGAGGGCGACGGGAACACCTAGCAGAGCGAAAGAAGTGGCCCGGGTCATTTTACCCCGCGGCACCCAATCGGCAATCGCCCGGTTCATTGCGGGAAAGTTGACCCCCTCGCCGATACCCAAAACGACACGGAAGGCAAGAAATAGCCACCAATAGTGAATCCATCCCAGCAGGAACATCGCTATGGACCAGAGAATAAGGCCCAGGGTCCAGATGCGTCGCGCGCCGTAGCGATCTAGCAATACACCCGAGATACCGTTGACCGCGAGCGCTCCGGCGGCGAACAAACTCATCGCCAAGCCGAAGTCGGCGTTGTCGATTCCGAAGTCGTTTTGGATCGGACCGATGGCATAGGAAATGACCACCCTGTCGAGATAGTTGAGCAGCCCAAGCGTGAAGGTTAAACCGATCACCAGCGTTGCTGTTCTCATCGACTTTTCGTGTCCGCTTGTCATAGAAGACCCTTAGCGTTGTTCAACAAAAATCAAAGTATACAAAGTATTGTTGTCGAGAGTCATTTTTTGTATAAAAAGTAGTGTCAGGCCTCTATTGAACGAGACCACGCTGGCCGACCTCAGTGGCTTTTGATTTTCAAAGACGTCATACAGTTGATGGCAGACTAAAAAAAGAAATATTCGAAAGGCTATAAGGAGACAGTACTGAAGCCCCCACTATTTCGACGAGCAGCTCCTGTAAAAATCGCGTAAACTTTGTGCACTGTTCGTTGAACTGAGATAGATAGGGTGTCCGCGGAATGCTGGATGCTTTAGTGTATTAATGTGTAATTATGTTAAATAAGGAGGTAGTTGTGCGCGCAATTAAATTGAAAAAACCAGGTGGTCTCGACAAACTGGAAATGGCAAATGTAGACGCTATTGAACCGAAAGCGGGCGAGATCCGTATCCGCAATCATGCGAGCTCATTGAATTTTCATGACTATGTCGTGGCCATTGGCCTGCTGCCAGTTGATGACGGACGCATTCCCATGTCGGACGGTGCCGGAATCGTAGAGGCGGTAGGTGCTGGGGTGACGGAGTTCCAGCCTGGTGATCGAGTGATGAGCTGCTTCTTTCCGCATTGGGCTGATGGGCGAGCTGATAATCTCGTTAAAATGAGTGATGTCCCGGGCGACATGATCGATGGATTCGCGTCTGAGCTCGTTACGATGCCCTCTTCAGCGTTCACCTGTATGCCGGACGGCTATAGCTTCGAGCAGGCAGCCACTTTGCCGTGTGCTGCGGCGACTGCGTGGCGTGCACTGATGGTCGAGGCACGAGTAAAGCCGGGCGATACCGTTCTTGTGCAGGGTAGCGGTGGCGTATCTGTGTTCGCTTTGCAGTTTGCCAAGGCAGCAGGTTGTCACGTCATTGCGACGTCTTCATCGCAGGCTAAACTAGAAAGATTGGGCGAGCTTGGGGCGGACCAATTTATTAACTATCGTGAGGTTGAGAGGTGGGGCGACAAGGTGTTGGAGATCACCGGCGGTAAGGGTGCAGACGTTATCGTCGAGGTTGGCGGCTCGGGTACGCTGCCGCAGTCTGTGCGCGCGGTGGCAATGGGCGGGCACATTTCCATGATCGGCGTGCTAACGGGTGTTCAGGGCGACGTGCCTACGGCCGAGTTGTTTCAGAAAAATGCCGTGATTAGCGGCATCACGGTCGGCTCGCGTGCCAACCAGGAAGACATGGTGAGCGCGATCAATGCCACAGGAATCCTGCCTGTCATCGACCGCAGTTTTGCTCTTGAGGATCTGGCGGAAGCGTTCCGACTGCAAGAATCACAGCAGCACTTTGGGAAAATTTGTCTTACCGTCTGATGTGGTGTTTATCAATAACTGGTTAGGATCTAGATTATTGGCCCCGAAGCTGAGTTTGACAACAGAGACCCTGGCACCCCAGTGGGGGTTACTGTGATTGTCGTTCGGGGTTCGCGAGGGATTCGTCGTTCTACAATAAGTAGTGAATGATGCGGACAGAATTATCGACGGATGACTTGTGACTTATAAAAAAACATTTAAAGTGCAGCGATAGCCTTATCATAGAGACTTATTATTTTATGGTTAAAGCGTGTGAACAGACGCAGCTCTCAATGCTTTTACTGCTACTGCTCTGGCCCATCGCGCTATCTTCAGCGGCAGAGCCTCTGCCAACGACTGGAGCACAGACATCATCGCCGGCTGATGCGTTGCAGTCATCGGGCAACTGGCTGGATCGATCACACGCGAATGTGGCCAACACCGGTGATGCTCTTGCGAACTGGCTGGATAATTTCTTCGGCACGCGCGACTCTGACATCGATAGCGCTCGTTCGCTGGTCAGAGTGTCTGCGATTTATGATGCAGATGAATTAGAGAGCAATGGTTTTAAGTACAAGATACGAGGAAAACTGCGTCTACCCAGTCTGAAAGAAAGGTTCTATATAATATTCACAGGCAATGATGAAGACGAGGATGAGGAACTGTTAGATCCGCCGGAGAACGACGAAGATGAAAACCAGGTAGGCCTGCAGTATCAGTTAAAGGAGAACGGGCGTAGCCGTATCAATTTTTTCGGTACGGTTAATTCCAGCTTTAAATATAAAGCGGGTGCTCGCTACCGATACGAAATATCGCCCACAGATAATTCCCAAGCCCGATTTACTGAAGAGCTTGCCTATCAGCAGCAAGACCACCTAATCTCTACGACGCGGCTAGATTTGAGCTATAACGTTAGGGCTGACAGGCTCTTGCGCTGGGCCAGTCGTGTTCGCTATGGTCAGAAAACCGATGGGGTTGAGTGGAATACCCAGCTCGGGTGGCAACAACGCATTGCAGCGACAAAAGCCATTAGTTATTTCATGGGTATGGATGGCAATACCGATCAAAGTAAAACGATAGATTCCTATGGGCCGGGGGTTCGTTATCGGCAGAATGTTTTTCGTAAGTATCTGTTTGTTGATGTTGGCACCGCATATGGATGGCG
>JAPKBI010000532.1 GCA_028823475.1 Halioglobus sp.
ATCGGGCCAGGCCCCTTCGCCGCCATGCTGCTGGCGGACATGGGCGCTGAGGTGATTCGTGTAGAGCGGCCCGGGGGCAGTATGTTCACTGCTGCCCACAATCCAAAGTTGGACTTTCTCAATCGCAATAAACGCTGCATTAGTGTCAACCTGAAGGAAAGAGATGGCGTTGACACCGTGCTGACTCTGCTGGAAAAAGCCGACGCTCTGCTGGAGGGCAATCGCCCCGGCGTCATGGAGCGGCTAGGACTGGGGCCTGACATCTGCTTGGCGCGCAATCCAGCACTGGTTTATGGCCGCATGACCGGCTGGGGCCAAGAAGGTCCGATGGCAAAAGAAGCGGGGCACGACATAAACTATATCGCCCTCAGCGGGGCGCTTCACGGTATTGGTCGCGCGGGCGAAAAACCCGCCATTCCCCTTAATCTGGTGGGGGACTTCGGCGGCGGCGGCCTAATGCTAGCCTTTGGCATGGTCTGCGCGCTTCTGGAAGCGAAGAGCTCAGGCAAAGGCCAGGTCGTAGATGCCGCGATGATTGACGGTGCAGCCGCTTTAATGGCGAGTACCTTTGCCGCCAACCAGGCGGGGTTTTGGTCTGATGAGCGAGGTACAAATTTGCTTGATTCGGGTTCGCATTTTTACGAGGTGTACGAAACCGCTGACGGTAAATACATTTCTCTGGGCTCCATCGAACCCCAGTTTTATGCGACCCTTTTAAACAAGCTGGGCGACGACGCCAAACATTTTGAGAACCAGTTCGACATGGGCAATTGGCCGCAGATGAAAGCCAAAATGACCGAGATCATCAAGTGCAAGACGCGGGATGACTGGGATGTGATATTCACCGGCTCGGATGTCTGTTATGCACCGGTACTGTCGATGAGTGAAGTTCGCCACCATCCCCACCATCAAGCTCGAGGCACCTTTATTGACGACGGGGATGTGTGGCAACCCGCACCCGCCCCACGCTTCAGCCGCACAAAGGGCGAACTACGCTGCGCTGCCGCTACTATCGGAGAGCACACAAAAGAGGTTCTGCGCGAGTTCGGTTTTAGTGAGGAAGAAATCAAGAAACGGCTTGAAAATGGCGCAATTCATAGTCATTCAGCCTAGAATAACGTGAAGGTATAACCCCGCAGGCAGCGCCAACGCCACCGCGATGGCAACAGGATAAAAACGTCAATGAGTGCAGTAAACCAAGTCCCCGATCAGTGCCGCCATATTGCTGTTAGTGCTGAAAATCACTTGAGTATAGAATCCGGCCCAACCCCGACGCCAGGCGCGGAAGAGATTTTAATAAAGGTGCATTCAGCCGGCATCAACCGAGCCGATTTGCTGCAGCGCAAAGGACTGTACCCGCCGCCACCGGATGCCTCTCCCATCATGGGACTGGAGGTAGCAGGTACAATACAGGCTATTGGTAAAAATGTTCGCACATGGCAGGTGGGTGACAGCGTCTGTGCGCTAACACACGGCGGTGGTTATGCCGAGTACGCGGTGGCTCCGATGAGCCAGTGTATGCCGATTCCAAACGGTTTTAGCAAAGGCGAGGCCGCGGCACTGCCGGAAGCGTTACTCACCAATTGGCACAACTTATTCCAACGTGCTGGGCTGAAGCCTGGAGAAAAAGTTCTCATCCACGGCGGAGCCAGCGGCATGGGTACAATGGGCGTAATGATCTGCGCCACCCTGGGTGCCGAGGTCTATACCACCGCCGGCAGCAATGAGAAGTGTCGTGCGCTCGAAGCCCGCGGGGCGACACGCGCTATTAACTACAAAACGGAAGACTTTGAAGCTGTTCTGACAGAAATGGGATTGAATAACCGTATTAACGTCATTCTCGACATGATCGGCGGCGACTACATCCAAAAAAATCTCAACATCGCTGCGCCAGAGGCTCGCATTGT
>JAPKBI010000533.1 GCA_028823475.1 Halioglobus sp.
TGGCTTGCCGCTCAGTTATGATGAGCATGCAGATACCAGCAGCTGGACCGCGCTACTCGATTTTATGCGGTGACCGAAAGCACAAGCAACGCGGCGCTGCCTGCAGTGTCCTAGTCGGAGACACTCGCAAATTCCGTTGACGAACAGAGCCCGCTGTTCTGATCGGCCGGCTTCAGCGTCACGCTTGCAGTGAGCGGAAAAGCGCTGAGCATCCTCCTTCTCTCGCTGCGCAGCCTGTTAGACACGTGAGTTCGTCTATTTAGTCCCCCTGACTCCCTATCGCCCAAGCGCCGTGATGCGCACTCACGGATATGTCGCCTCGGCATAAAGATGATATGCTCGCTACGCCTTCGGGTAATGAGCTGACACATAACAGGAGAACACCATGAGCAATATTCTGACAAAAACATTCGGCGCCGCAGTGGTCGCCGTTGCAATCACCGGTTGCGCCTCCATCGCCAATCAATCGGCAATGGATACAGAGAGACGACTATCCGCAGCGGGCTTTCAAATGAAACTGGCCGATACACCGGAAAAGATGGCCCGTCTTAAAACCATGACTGAACGCAAAGTTGTGGCCACGACAATGGATGGAGAAACGGTCTTTGCTTATGCCGACCCGACTACCTGCAAGTGCGTCTACGTGGGTTCAGAGAAAAACTATCAAGCGTATCAACGCCTCTCAATACAGCAAAATATCGCGAATGAGCAAAGAGCAACCGCGGAAGCTTCAGAGGCAAACGAAATGAACTGGAATGCCTGGGGCGCGTGGCCTCGACCTATGATGTACTAAGTGGAATGGCCGTTGGCATAGCTAACGGCTCCTCCAATGCGGTAACAGGTCTTAGCCAAAATTATGGCGCGTCACCAGTTTTATAAGCAAAAAATAACGGCACCTAAAGGTGCCGTTATTCGTAGTGCTTACCAGCGTCGCTGGAAAAGCGAGGTTAAGGGAGATGCGCCGCTACGCGACAACTAGTCTAGGCAGTGCGCTTGGAGCGTGACAGGCGTTTTGCACCCGCTAAGCCCGCAATGGCAGATATAAATAACCAGGCGGCTGCTGGCAGAGGTACTACCGAAGTATTGATAACAGCAGAATTGGTCACCTCCCCTAGCTGATTTGAGTAAATCGAATAACCGAAGTAATCAAACTCTGTGTCAAGGTTCAAGCCAACTGCGTTGAGCACACTAGCGCTCATTGTAGAGGGGCCAGCAGCGTTGAAGAAGTTGATGTCGCTGTCGCTAATATTTACTATGTAGGAAAAATCATCCGTCGTGCCAGTTAGTAATGTCTGGTTTGTAATACCTAAATTGGCAACAGTACCTTGAATACTAAACGTGTCTGTCGCTGTGCTAAAATTGAAGAGACCGTCAGTAACTGTATAAGTACCATCCGCCGATGTTCCTGAAATGGTCAACTCACCAATATTGATGTTAGTGCCTTGCACGTCAGTACCGCCGGGTGTGACAAAAGAGATGTCGCCCCCGTACCCAGCGGCGCCCGTCCCAAAAGTAATCACAGCCGCTACTGAATTAAGAGACACCGAGCCAAAGACGACACAGCCGAGTAGCACTGACATCTTCACTAACTTTTTTGCGGTTTGAGTTAGCATTGTGACGTTTCCCCCAGTCATATAGTGACTTTACGATGTGAAATTAATTGGTCGAATTCGGTTTCAGATTGAAGTGTACTACTTATTCCCACTCTGGCGCTATTGTTTTTTTGCTCTTTCTCGGGCGGCACCAAATGTCAGTCTTAGCCGAGATTGGGACTTTACGCGCGCCAACCAGCACCGCCGTTGTACTTTTGGGGAGTTTTTTGGATTTATAGTGGATTTATTTGAGAACCACGGCCGCTGAATGGTATTTCAGACAAAAAAAAGGACTCCAATCTCTCGTAAGTC
>JAPKBI010000534.1 GCA_028823475.1 Halioglobus sp.
AAGTCACTCAACGCAATGCAAATGAACGCACCGGCGGAAAACGCCAGCGCTGCCGCCACTAAATAATTACGGCTATCCGCCACAACATCCACGCCGAAGAAAAATAGTAACGCTCCCAACGGACACATAAGGGCAAACATCAGGTTCGCGCTGGTTTGTGCTTTGCGGCTCCACCCTCCCGCCGCCATCACCGTGACAATGGACATAGCATCGAGAGGCTTATGCAGCAATATAGCGAGAAATACACCAATCCCGATTAATCCACTTGCCGAGCTGCTAGCAAGCATCACTGCGCCGAGTGCCACACCATCGATAAGAGTGTGCACTGCCAGTCCAAGACCGAGACCGACCCAGCTTAAACCATGGGCGGGACTCGCATGCTCACCGTGCTGATGGTGATCATGCTGCGCTAGATCTTCATCGGTGAAGTCGTGTTGGTGAAAATGAAACACGCGCAACAACAGGAGCATAACGACAAGACCAATCATCAACCACCAGACCGCTGTATCAATACCATGCGAGCCTCCGACCATTGCCGCGCTATGGGGTAACAGATGGTAAAACGCCACACCAAGCATCAAACCTGAGACGAGACTCATAACCAGCTGAGTGCGAGTGTGAGTCATTTTGATCCAACCGGGCAACAGACCGCCTATTAAAGAAAATCCGGCGATGCCCAGGCAATAGACGATGAGTAACTGAGTTGGGGACACCGGCATACTCGCTGTAAGAGGTTTAGTGAGAAGTCGCGCATTATTCCACATTCGACACCACTTGTAAGTGCCATACCCGTATGTTCCGGATTGATAGGTCAGGACCCGCCTGTCCGACGACTGACTTGATTGGTCAGTCAGCGTGCGCGCAAAAGACATTGACACCCAAACTAATGACCATTAGTTTATTAATTCCAAAGGAGGAGGCCACCATGTCTATCTACGAACCCATCGAATCAACAGATTCTCGACGTCATCTACAGCTGCGCAGTCCCGCCACTATGGAACTCACGGGGGAAATGATTTGCGCCAATGCAGAGGATGTCGCTAGTGCCATTGCTAAAGCCAGAGCGGCACAGCCCGCTTGGGCAGCCACTAGCATGAAAGAGCGCGCCGCCGTGGTCGAACGTGCATTGAAAATTGTGCTCGAACGCCAGGACGACATCATCGACGTCGTGGTCAAGGAAACAGGTAAAGCCCGCACGGATGCCATGAGCATGGAGGTCTTTTCGGTCGCAGATCAGCTCTGCTACTACGCTAAAAACGCCGAGAAGTTCCTCAAGCCGCGCAAGCGTAAGATACACGGCATTTTGGGTTTGATGAAACAACTGCGCATTCTTTACAAGCCGCTGGGGGTCGTGGGACTCATTACACCTTGGAATGGCCCTTTTGTACTGGTCATGAACCAGGTAGCTCAGGCCATACTGGCGGGTAACGCCGTGGTTGCAAAAGGCTCTGAGGTCACCCCTTATTCGGCAAAATTGGCAGAGGAAATTTTTCTCCAGGCAGGGCTGCCTGAAGGCGTGCTGCAAGTGCTGCTGGGTGATGGTGAAACCGGTGCCGCCATCGTGCGTGGCGGCGTGGACAAAGTGTCCTTTACCGGCTCAGTCGCCACCGGCCGCAAGGTCGCTGAAGCCTCCGCTAGTCAATTGATCCCCTGCACACTGGAACTGGGCGGCAACGACGCAATGATCGTATGCGCTGATGCCGACCTAGACCGTGCCGCAGATGGCGCTTGGGTAGGCTCGTGCATGAACACTGGCCATTACTGCTGCGGCACAGAGCGTATCTACGTGGTGAAGGACGTCTACGACGAATTCATGCGCCTGGTACTCGACAAAGGTAAGGGCCTGCGCCAGGGTGCACAACACGGCTGGGATGAAGATATCGGCGCCGTATT
>JAPKBI010000004.1 GCA_028823475.1 Halioglobus sp.
CGGCAAAACTACCAGCGGTAGCCAGCAGTGCAGCACAGCTTACTATTAGGCTGCAAATCAGGTGTTTCTTAAACTTAGGAATTTCCACTCTGTATAACTCCCTGAAATTATAATTAGTTAGTGCGTCTGATAAAGATCATGATTTCAAAATTGTATTTAATGTATAAATTTGGAAAACACGCCACCGGTTAATATTTAACATGTTAATGAGTTGGAGGCGCCTGTCAAGCCTCTATTATTTTCAGAGATCAATATTTGTATGGTTTTCCCTACAGCAGTGTGGGTTAGTCAGCGCTAGTAATCTGGGGAAAATTGACCTATTTCCACGTATGCCAATCCTGCGCTGAAATCTATTTCTATCGCTTGATGACAGCTCTATTTTTAGGTTTTCAGAAAGTTTATGGCGGTCATTTATATCGTTAAGTAATTGAAATTATGAGGTTTTTTGGGAGTTTGGCAATAGTGCCACTGATTCTCGTTTATCTGCCGGTCAGACGCATCGGCCTGTGAGCCGTTGCTGTGGTATTAACTAAACACGTTATCTGAACGTAATGAAAATCAGCTTTTATGGGTTGAACCCTAAATGTGAATGGTGCTGGAGCTATGATTATACTTGCACCTTTTTCGTGTCGTGGAATACCCAAAATGAAGTGTTAGGAGCATGGTGTGGCTGCTGATTGTTCCCTGAGCAGTGCCCTATCTGCGGGTTTACAGTGTTGCGTGGGGTGTTGCTAGCACATTTCCTCCAACCCACTATTCAGGGACGTAGTCAAACCATTTATCAACACCTGCTATGTAACTGGGTCGGCTGATAAAGCGGTTGATCCATTTTAGTGCATGAGGGTACTGTTCGAAGGGAAAGTTATTGAAATGCAGTAGCGTGTAGTTTGGAATCCAGGCAATATCGGCCAGCGTCATTTTGTCGCAAACGAGCCACTCATATTTCTCTAGATTACTGTCGATGCGAGCAAATAGTGCGTGTAATTTCGCCGCAGCTTCATCTATCATTGCCTGAGGAATGTGGCCACGGGCCAATGTCATTTTATGAAAGTCGATCAGCTCCTGGTTGGGCTGCTTCATGATGTATTCTTTCATGCTTTCCTTGGTTTTGGAGCGGTAACGCTCCGTGCCATAGACCCAAACTTTGATGACCTTTATGTGCAAGTCCCGTGTCAAATCTAGCCATTCCTCCATCTCTGCCCGTTGCTCAGGGTCATCGGGAATGAGTGAGGGTTCTGGATACTTCTCTTCCAGATAACGTAGAATATCGGAAGATTCATAGACGATTTCACCATTGTGAACCAGTGAGGGTACTAGTCCATGGGGGTGAATTCGAAAGTACTCATCGGTCAAATTGTCCTGCGTATCGAGATTTATGTAATGACTGTTCCAGGGTAATCCCTTTTCCGCCAACGCAATGCGAATGCGCATCGCACAGTTAGACTGACTATAATGGAAAAGGTTGATACCTTTCATAGCCTTGGTTGTTGGGTCATCAGTGGGACGTATCGGCATATTGCCTCCAAAATGTAGGGTTGGGAGAAGTTTGGAATACTGTGCGTCGACTCGCAAGGCTTACCGAAAAGCGTTCCGCCTCATCGAATTGGTAGCCGTTACCGATGTTTGAAGACAATGCCGTTACGCATCACATAGCTGACTTCCTTGACCGCGGAGATATCTTGGAGAGGATCGCGATCAAGGGCAATAACATCTGCGATTTTACCCGGCTCCAGTGACCCGAGTTTGTCTGACATGCCAAGCAATGCCGCAGTATTGACGGTAGCAGTTTCGATGGCCTCCATCGGCGTCATGCCTATTTCTACATAGGAAAGTAGTTCATCCGCGTTGTCCCCGTGATTGGATATACCCGCGTCGGAACCCATAGAGAAGAGCACACCATTCTTGTGCGCTTTGTGTAATAACTCATTCACCTCCACCGCTTTCACTTTCAGACCCATTTTCACCGGATCGGGAATGTCAGGATGTTGCTGGAAGTATTTTGGCAAGGCTGCAGTAGCTACCAGATGCGCGCCGGTTTTCCTGTAGAGCTTGATTGAGGTGTCATCCATATAACTGGAGTGCTCTACAGAATCCACACCCGCTTCGAGTGCGGCATTGATGCCGTCGGTGCCATGAGCATGAGCCGTTACCTTAAGGTCCAAGCGGTGAGCTGCCTGAACTATTGCAACGAGTTCATCGGAGAACATTTCCGCGGCAGAATCTTTTTTCCCATTGCGGTCGCCACCGCCACCTGTGGCCATTATCTTGATCACTTCCGCTCCTAGTTTGTACTGATCGCGAACGGCTCGCCTGCAGTCCACTGCGCCATCGCAGACGCCGCTGGAGTGGTATAGTTGGGCGAAATCTTCGCGGACATTAAAATGATCAGAGTGACCTGCTGTCGCCGATAGAGCATATCCTGCGGCAATAATACGAGGACCAGGGATTACTCCCCGATTTATTGCGTCCCGCACTGCCATGATGGCTTCGCCGCTCATTGCCATCAGGTCCCTCACGGTAGTCACACCGGCCATCAGGGTCAGACTGGCATTTTCAACAGCGACCATGGCAAAGTCGGCGTCCGAGGTTTTATAAAAGTT
Organism: Halioglobus sp.; assembly: GCA_028823475.1. Taxonomy (GTDB): domain Bacteria; phylum Pseudomonadota; class Gammaproteobacteria; order Pseudomonadales; family Halieaceae; genus Marimicrobium. Next base: position 2,601 of record JAPKBI010000004.1, read on the forward strand.
ACTACGGGCAGCGCGGTTATCCATGGTTAAGTGGACATGCATATCCATCATGCCAGGCATTACAAAGCGCTGGCTGAGATCCACCGTGGTAACATTGGATTCGGTGGAGTATTCTTCAGCGTTGACAAAGCCGTCAATGATCTCAATGACCTTGCCATTGCTGATGACCAAGCTTTGTCGCTCTTTTGGAGCAGTACCCGGGACCGCCAGTAGGGTGCCGGCATGGATAATGGTAATGTCGTCTCCCCCAGTTGGTGTCATGGCAAAAAGGAGCGCACCATAGAAAATAGTAATTAGTATCAGTATTAGAGTGGTTAAGCGCTTCATATGCCGGCCTCTTAAGTTAGTAGGTCTAGGGGTTGTTGATACAGAGACAAAATGCTGCAGGTGGTTGCGTAAATAGGTATTGGTTCGCAAAACCACACTTCGCCTGTCTGTTCTTCGGTGGCTGCCGCGATGCAGACCGATGTTCGAATTTCAAAAGCGCCCCCGCCTCCTTCACGGTAGGTGTCTTCGTCGGTGTAAGCTAGTAGGGCATCTTTGCGTTTGTTGATGAGGTGGTCGATTAGTGTCCTGTCCCAGGCTTCGTTAATTTTCCCTGAATCCGGAGTGCAGGGCCAGTGTGAGGTGCCGCCCGTTCCGATAAGCGCAATTTTTTCGGGTGCAGAATTGATTGCTTCGCGTAAGGCCAGGCCAAGTGCCCAAGATCGATGCAGGGGGCTCATGGGTTTACTCTGACAGTTTATGTTCACAGGTATGATCGGTATTTTGTACTGCGGGGTAAGAAAGTGCAGAGGAACAGACATGCCGTGGTCAAATTTCCACTCCTGAGCAAAACAGACATCTACGCTTTGCATTACTTGATTTATTAGGCGAAGTGATAAATCAGGGTTCGCTGGTATGGTGGTTCGAGGAATTTTGAGCCAATTAGGGTCTTCAATAGGGCCGTAGTATTCGTCCGCGATACCAATCGAGAAGGTTGGCATGTTATCCATAAAGAAATTAGCGAAGTGTTCAGAAGACACCATTACGATTGCTTCGGCGCCGGCGCCCTCTATGGTCCGCCGCTGTCGATCAAAGGCTTCCAGCAACTGTCTGCGCAACTGTGGGTCCGCCATTTCACCCCGTGAGGTGATAGCGGGAGAATGGCAGCAGGTGCCAGCGTAAACAAGGCTCATAGTCTTTCCCTCAGGGTCACGCCTAAATCGCGCCCTTACCGTCTTGCATGGCGTAGAGGCCTTCGCGAACGGGACCATATTGATCAATGCCGTCGCGCATGGCCTGAATATATTGGGGCCAGTCATAGCCGCTCATCGTAGCATAGTGCATTAATAGCTGAGCGTTAACGCCCATTACATAGAGCAAGCCGATGTCGGGTTTTCTCAAGGCATCGACTTCTTCCTCTGTGAGTGTGTAATGGCCAAATACCGTATCGCGATCCTCAAAAAAATGCTGCTGCTGCACCGGATCACGATTCAAGTGGTAGAGTAGCTTTTGTACGTAATAAAGGCTCATTTTGTACACCCATACTGTAAATGAATCAGTTGCAAAATCGGACCTTACTCCCAGGGGATTCCGTAATTGCGATCCCGGCGCTCGAGGGCGACGACGCGCTGTACGGCCGGGCGTTGCCAGACTCGCTGCGCCAGGGCTTTCCAGTTAGGCCTCGGAGGTACGGAGGCAATCCGCTCGTCGGTTGTCCACAGGTACATCACAAAAAGGTAGGCATCGGCCACTGAAAATTGACTACCCGCCGCCCAGTCAAGGTCGGTGAGCCGGGTCTCAACGATCGCCACGGCTTTAGCCAAATTTGTAACACCCTGTGCGTAGACGGCGGCAATCACGTCATTGTCCTCGCCCGCATATACTGAAGAGCGGAAAATCGACCGCACATACGTATGTACGCTACTGGACATAAAGTTCATCCACTCGTGGGCCCGATAACGCTCGAGGTCGCCGGGAGGCGCGAGGAGGTTCTTGGAAGAAGCATGATCGCCGATATAGGTGAGTATGGCATGTGTCTCCGTCAGCGTGGCCTCGCCAATGCTCAATGCGGGGACTGCGCCGCTGGGATTGGTAGCAAGGTATTCGGGATTCCAATTTTTATGTGTGCGAAGATCGACTATTCGGCGTTCATATTGCAAGCCGCTTTCCTCCAGGGCTATATGCGCGGCTAGCGAACAGGCCCGAGGGAAATAGAATAATGTAAGGTTCTTCGGTGCTGTCATGGCGCAAACTGAGCGTCACGAAGGGGTTTGAACTCTTTGCCATCATACCACTGAGCAAATTCGCTGCTATTGGCCAATACTTGACCGGTCAAATATAACGCCATCACATCCAGTAGCGCACCCGATACATCCATTGAGTCTGAATACTCGTCGGCTACCTGATGGTACCTGTGTTCGAAATAATCGTCAGCCTGCGCGTCCATCCATTCAGATCCGTTATCTACATGCTCACTTCCGCTTGCCAACCCTATGGTGGGTACACCAGAGCGATTAAAACTGAAGCCGTCGTTCCTGTAGGCGATCCCCGCCTCAAGCCTGCCAAAAGGATTGACCACTCTTCCCTGTTTTTTGACGATGGCCTCATGGATAGCGGTGTCCATTAGTGCCGAATTTCCAAACCCGTGCACAAGCACATCGCGGGTTTTGCCGTTCAGATTCATCATGTCGAGGTTGATTACTCCAACGGTCTGACGCAGTGGGACGACGGGGTTTTTGGTGTAATAATAAGACCCCAGCAAACCGCTTTCCTCAGCCGTGACCGCCATAATAAGGACTGAGCGCTGGTTGTTGGCGGCCGATTTAAACAGGTATGCAAGCTCTATCAGGCTGGCGATACCTGCAGCGTTATCTTTTGCGCCGTTAAATATTTGGTCTCCCTCAAGCTTGGTGTCGATGCCAAGATGATCCCAGTGTGCAATATAGATAACAACCTCCTCAGGCCGCTCTAGGCCCGGTATTAGGCCGAGTACGTTGTAAGAGGTTACATACGCCAGTGCTGAATTAACATTCAGCGTTATAGAAGATGCCAGAGGTTTGGCTTTGAACCCTAGGCGCATCGCCGCACGCAATTCCAGCTCGTAATCCACTCCGGAAAGCGCCATGGTTCTGGCAGTTGTGGCTGCGGAGATATACCCCTGTATCAAAAGATTCCCCGCTGTACCCTCTGAGTCATTAAGAACCTGTCTAGCTTTGTTAAACTTGGCGACGTGTTTGGCCCAGTCTAGATTTGAGAGCCTAGTGTCGTGAATAATAAAGGCTGCGGTGGCGCCTTGGCGTTCGGCCTCTTCGTACTTATAGGAGTCCTTGGCGTAATAGGTAACACCTTTCCCTAAAAATAAAGAGCGGTCTTGCGTTAGGTGGCCCGGGTCGTTGCTGAGTATGATTACGGTCTTGCCTCTGACGTTAACGTCCTGATAGTCATTCCAGTCGTACTCAGGCGCTATCACGCCGAAACCAACGAAAACCAGTTGGGACTCAACTACAGAAATCCGTGTTTTGAGGGTGCGGGCGAACGCCAGTATATCAGTGCCGTGTTCCATGGGGTTTGATTCGCCGGCATTGCTTAAGTGTACCTCCGCGCGTTCAGTCGTAAGACTGGCGATGGGGGTTGCTTGTAAATAGCTGTTGCCGTTGCCGGGAGAGAGCCCCGCCTTTTCAAACTCTTTCCTAATGGTCGCAATGGTTTTCTTACCTCCCGCGGTGGAGGGTTTACGTCCTTCGTACGTATCTGATGATAAAGTTTTAAGATTCTCGCGAAAGCGTTCCTCGGAGGGGGGTGGGAGGAGAGGGGCTGAATACGCGCAGCATGACCCAAAGTATAAGATGACAGGAAGGAGTGGTTTGATCATGATGTAGCATTGCGCTCCTATGCAATTGGGACGGCCGCTGCCCACTAGTGATTGAGTTCCAGTTGAATTAGTGTAGCGCGTAATTTGGATGTTGTGAACGAGCATCTATTTCACCTGCCGAAACAAAAATAAATTTTTGGCCGCATTCCGCAAAAGTCTTGGCCTTGAACTGCAGCCACAGTCAATCTGAGCGAATAAGCAAGGCTCTCGGTCATCGTTCAGTCGTGTGATTTCTCTGTTGAGAACTCCTCGATTTGACCGCCAGACTAATTGTTATTAACATGTTAATTAAATTCTCGCTCAGACGGCAGTTTTTCGCAATATTACCCTGTGCCGGAGTTAGTCAGCAAGAGTGCAATCAGTACTTCTTAAAATAAAGGATAAGGCTATGTTGGGTTATTTCGGTGATCGCTCGAAAGCTATAGACGTCAATGCAACGAAATCTATTGTTGCGATTGTTGTCTTGGCCGTCATTGGGCCGTGTATGTTCATCTTGCAGCCTGCCTATGTCCAGGGGCTGGTGGAGTACATGAGCTTTACAGAGGAGGAGGCCGGGCTTATCGCCTCTGCTGAAATGTTCGGTTTGGCCGCAACCGCCATTGCGGTGAATTTTTTCCTGGGCAGGTTCAACTGGCGAGTCATGTCTGCGGTATTTCTTGCAGTATCCGCTATTGGTAACGGTCTATCTACCGGCATCTCTGATGCCGAGGCCCTGATGGTCATTCGATTTATTACTGGCCTGGGCTCAGGCGGGTTGATTTCGATCACCTTCACCATGATGGGCTTGACCGACCGCGCAGATCGCAATATGGGGTTTATCGTCGCTGCGGTTTTAAGTTACGGTGCTTTTGGGTTACTCCTCATGCCTTCCTTGTTTCATTGGGTAGGCTTGGAAGGGGTGCTGGCGTTCTTTGGCTTATTCTCAGCCTGCGGCTTCTTATTCGTAGCCAGTCTGCCGTGTTCTGATCAAACCCACAAACAAACAGCGATAGAAGGCTCGCCCTATACTTGGCGCACAAAGTTGGTAGCGCTATCGGGTGTGCTGGCCTATAACCTAGCCATCGGCATTGTCTGGGTGTACATCTTTTTGGTGGGTGTAGATGCAGGTATTAGTGAACAGTCTGTTGCAAATGCGCTTACAATTTCACAGTTTCTGGGTATAGCTGGCGCGATGGGGGCAGTAATTTTTGAGCTTCGGTTTGGCCGTATTTTTCCGCTTATGCTGGGTATTTTCGGGGGTGCGCTCGGAATCGGTTTTATCTTGGGGACTCCCAGCGCATTTATGTATACCGCCGGTGTCTGTATATTTAATCTACTGTGGAATTTGACGGTGCCCTATATGCTGGCAGCCTTGGCGGCTTTCGATGCCAGCGGCAGGGTGGTGGCCATGGGAGTAGCCTTACAAATGTTGGGTTTCGCTGTAGGGCCAGCACTGGCGGCTCTATTGCTCAATGTATACGGATACGATTTCATTAACACAATTGCCATCGGCTTGTTTGTGGCAGCGGCGATTTTATTGGTGCCGGGGCTGCGCACCCAAAACCGGGTGGAGGCGGAAGCGAAATAAGAAAGGATTGAAGTGACGAAGAACCGTCCGCAGTATTGCGAACGATTCTTCGTTATTTACGGTTTTCTTTTTACTCGCGGATACCTTCTATAGAAAGTGTGAGCTCAACCTCTGCCGCTGCGGCCCCCAGGTTTTCGGCCAGATCCATTCCGAACTCTGCTGGCTTGAGCGTCGCGGTGCCCTGAAAGCCCTGCCTAAAACCTCCCCATGGGTCTTCACCGCCGCCCACGTGAACGACATCCAGTGTTACTGGCTTGGTCACTCCATTAAATGTCAGATTACCAGTAACCGTCGCCGTTTCGTTATTTCCGGCCTGGTAGCTGGTGCTGACAAATTTTACGGTGGGGTGCTTGTCGGTGTTGAGGAAGTCACCTGAACGGATATGTTTGTCACGTTCCGCGTGATGAGTGTCAACACTGGCGGCCTTAATCTCGATTGATACAGAGTTGCTGCCGAGCTTGGCTTCATCGTAGCTGAAGTTACCAGAAAAGTCGTTAAAACGACCATTCAGCCAGGAGTATCCCAGGTGTTTTACTCTGAACTGGACAAAAGTGTGCTCAGTATCAATCTGGTAGTTATCCGCCAGTGTGGGGGTGCTGAGTATTACCAGGGAAGTGGCAACAGCAGTGAGAAGTTTTTTCATGATTAAAGTTTCCTTTATGGTTGGTTATATTACTGGACTTGAGAAAATCATACTACATTCCAAGCATGCGCTTGAGCGTGTTGTCGCGTTCGACGAAGTGGTGCTTGATAGCCGCCGAGGCGTGGACAATGGTTAATGTTATAAGAACGTAAGCGGCTATTTCGTGAATCAGGCCACTAGCGTCCTCCAGATTTTCAATGGATGAGGTGATCGCCGGTATGGAAAACCAGTTGAAAACATCAACTGCTTGTCCTTTGGCGCTAGAAATAAAGTAGCCGCTAAAGCCCATTAGAAGCAGCAACAGATAAAGCAGAGCATGGGTCAAGCGGGCAGCAGTCCGCTCCCAGGGTTTATGATTTTTCGGTGATTCGGGCATTGTCGAGAGCTTACGCCAAATCATCCTGGCTACTACAACCAGGGTTATCAGGACACCGATGCTGCGATGGATGTTTGGCGCACGGTTATACCAGGGGTCGTAATACCCTAGGTCGACCATCCAGAGGCCTAGGACAAACAAGCCCAACACCACAATCGCAGTAACCCAGTGAACTAAAATAAAGGGAATACTATAACCGGCGGGTGTATTGTCTTTATCCATGCAGTGACCTCATATTAAAGTCTCGTCTATGAGTATTTAAAGGAGTATAGACTCGGTGATTGATGTATTGGCTCATTTAAATTCGACTCATCCGATGTCAATCCAGGCTGTTTTCAAAGCCGTATATTTTTCAAGTGCATGCAGTGACTTGTCGTGCCCATTACCTGATTGCTTCATTCCACTTAGCGGTACTGTGATGTCGGTACCACCATAGCAATTCACATGGATGACGCCAGACTGCACCTTTTTTATCATTCGGTGTGCTCTGGCGAGGTCGGCCGTCCATATACCTGCGGCCAGTCCGTAGTCGGTTGCATTGGCAATTCGCACCGCCTCCTCCTCATCTTCAAATGGGATCACACACAGCAGTGGGCCGAAAACCTCCTCCTGCGCAATCTGCATGTCAGCGGAAACGTTGCGGAAAATCGTGGGCTGCATGTAGTAGCCGCCGCTCTGGGAAAGAATGCGCTCACCACCGGCACATAGTGTAGCCCCTTCTTTGATCGCGCTGGCGACATAGCCGAGGTTCTTTTCGAGTTGCTGTATGCTGTTTACCGCGCCGATATCTGATGCGGTATCAAGGGGGTCTCCCACAGTTAGCTTTTCGGTTTCGGCGACGACCATCGCTAAGAAGTCGTCGTGAATATCACGGTGTACCAAAAGACGGGACCCGGAAATACATACCTGCCCCGAGTTGCGGAAGATACCGTTTACGGAGGCCTTAGCGGCTTTTTCCAGGCTGGGCGCATCGGGGAATATAATATTGGGCGACTTGCCTCCCAATTCCAAAAATACCTGTTTTAGGTTTGACTGCGCCGAGTACTCGAGCAAGCGCCTGCCGATGCCACCTGAGCCGGTGAAGGCGAGAATGTCGACGTCATTGTGTAGGGCCAGGGCTTCGCCGGTAATTGCACCAGGCCCGGTGACTACATTGAACGCACCCGCTGGCAACCCGGCCTCCAGTGCAAGCTCCGCGAGGCGAAGCAAACTGAGTGAAGCCGTTTCCGCGGGCTTAAGGACGACAGAGTTACCCGCCGCCAGGGCAGGTGCGATCTTCCAGGAGCCGATCATTAGGGGAAAATTCCAGGGTACGATTACGCCCACCACGCCGATGGGCCCGCGCTCAATCAGGCCGATCACATTGTTAGTCGTGGGAGCGATTTCACCGTATACCTTGTCGACGGCCTCTCCATAGTACCTGAAGGTACCTGCAGCACTGCCCGGCTCTGCCTTTAGTGCCATATTAATTTCGGTGCCATTGTCGCGAACACCGAGGACGGCAAGTTCATAGGCGTGTGCCTCGATCAACTCGGCGAGCCGGATAAGAACTTTTTTGCGCCCGACAGGGGCCATTTGCGACCAACTGCCCTCGTTAAAGCTTTTTCTCGCGGACGCAACTGCCAGGTCGATTTCTCCTGCACCCCCATTGGCGATGGTCGTTAACTGCTTTCCGTCTCGCGGGCTGAACACTTTCAATACGGAGCCGTCACGGCTGGGCTGTCGCCCGCCGTCTATGAGGTGCCCCTGCGGTTCAATTTCCGCATTTCTCAACTCATCGATCTGCGCTGAGCTGGCCATTTATTCATTACTCCCTTGACTTTTCATGCCGGTTCACTATTATCACCAGTAGTTTATTTATTATTAATAAAGTTGGGGGAAACGTCAAGTCCTATTATGCAGACGGTAGATAAAGCGGTAGAACTGTTGGGCTATTTCTCTGAGCGCCAGCCGGAATTCGGGTTGAGCGAGCTTGCGCGTACGTCTGGCTTCGATAAAGCTAGCACTAGGCGCCTGCTGTTGGCCCTGATAAAGCACGACTATATTGAGCAGAACCCGACAACTAAAGCCTATCGCCTGGGCATTGGCGTTCTGCGGCTGGCGAGAGTGAGGGAAACCAGTACGCCCACGGAGGCCATTGTTAATCCTTTACTGCAGAAACTGGTTGCCATCACCGGTGAGAGCGCACATTTTTCGTTACTGTCTGGAGGGCGAATTTCGTCGGTGGGAATTGTTGAGAGTAGTAAGTCCAACCGCATTAGCTTCGTGCAGGGCGAGGAGGGAGCGATACATGCAACCTCATCCGGCATTGTTTGCCTGGCCTTTTCTTCAGATGAGTCTATCAACGAAGTTCTCAAAGATGGTTTGGAGGCGTTTACCGAACACACAATTACTGATGCGAGACAGTTTCGTAAGATGTTGCAGGCAGTAAGAAACGAGGGTTACCACATCAACCATGAATTGTACGAAAAGGATGTATGCAGCATAGCTGCACCCGTCTTCAACCAAGCGATGAGACCAATTGGGGCACTCGCTGTAGCCGCACCCACTTCGAGATTCGGTTCCGGGGCTAAAAAGCAAATATTGACCGCAGTTTACGAAGCGGCAGCAGCGGCATCGCGGGCATTCGGGGCTGAGATTGACGGCAGTAAATTATGAGTGTAAAAACGCGTGCACTGGTGCTGGATTTTGGTGGGGTTATCTCTCGGACATTGTTTGAAACGCATGAAATGACCGAGCAGGCTTTGGGTCTGGCTCCGGGCAGCCTGACTTGGCAGGGCCCCTTCGATCCTGCCGGTGATCCTCTTTGGGTCGCTATGCAAAATAATGAGCTGACGGAGCGTGAATACTGGCAGCAACGAACTCTCGAAGTGAGCGAACTGGCGGGGGAGCGATGGGAAGAGATGTCCCAGTTCGTTATCGCCGCCCGGGGTGCCAATCCCGCGCTAATTATTCGATCTGAGGCTCTCGATGCCATGGTTAAAGCGCAGGCTGGTGGCGCCAGATTGGCTATTCTTTCCAATGAGCTGGATTTATTCTACGGCGCGGGGTTTCGTGACAAGCTCCCGTTTATGAAACAGTTTGAAGTGATTATTGATGCCACCTACACCAAAATTCTGAAGCCCGACCCGCGCGCCTACCACAGCTGCGCCGATGCGTTGGGAATGGCGTGTAAGGATTGTGTGTTTGTTGATGATCAGTTGCGAAATATTATTGGCGCCCAGGAAGTTGGGATGCAGACAGTGCATTTTGACGTGCAAAATCCAGGGCAAAGTTATGAGCAGGCGCTGTCCCTGCTACTGAGTGATTAGGAGAATAGCATGCAGGATAGAAACTTAAAATATTGGCAGCCCATGATTAACCCGGCTGCAACTCACAAGACACCCCCGAAGATTATTTGTGCGGGAGAGGGTGTTGAGGTCACCGATATAGATGGTCACCGGACGCTGGATGCAGTAGGTGGGTTGTGGAATGTCAATCTGGGCTACTCCTGCCAGCCCATCAAGGATGCGATCACCGAGCAATTACAGACTTTGCCCTATTATTCGTCCTTTCCCGGTGTCGCGACGGACAAGGCTATAGAGCTTTCCCACGCTCTGACTGATTGGTTTGCTGGGGACGGTATGCAGCGGGCATTCTATACCTCAGGTGGATCTGATGCCGTAGAAACGGCACTGCGCTTGGCTCGTCAGTACCACAAAATTCGCGGCGATAAGGATCGCTATAAATTTATCAGCCTAAAAAAGGGCTATCACGGCACCCATTTTGGTGGAGCCTCCATTGGTGGGAATGCAAAGAATCGACGCAACTATGAGCCGCTTCTTCCAGGCTGCCACCAGATTGCCTCTCCCTGGCCTTACCGCAATCCTTTTAATGAATCCAATCCGGAGATTCTGGCTCAGCTTTGCGCCAACATGCTGGAGGACGAAATCAAGTTTCAGGGGGGCGATACTGTTGCTGCGTTCATAATGGAGCCGGTACAGGGCTCTGGTGGGGTGATTGTGCCCCACAAAACGTTCATGCCTATGGTGCGTGAGATATGCGATCGCCACGGTGTACTTTTGATTGCCGATGAAGTCATTACCGCTTTTGGTCGCACCGGAGCGTGGACGGGCTCCAGGCTATGGAACACTAAGCCTGACATGATGTGTACCGCCAAAGGTATTAGCAATGGCTATTATCCTTTTGGCGCCACCATGCTGGGTGAGACTGTGGTCGAGGCATTTGAGGGTAATTCCGATAGCCTGGGGGAGATCGGCCATGGATATACGTATTCGGGCCACCCAGTGGGAGCCGCTGCTGCACTGGCAACCCTTCAGCAACTGGCAGTTACCGACGTTGCGACAAACTCCGCTGTCCGCGGAGAGGAGCTATCTGCAAGCCTAAAAATACTCATGGCGAAATATGACTGTGTCGGTGACATACGAGGAATTGGACTGATGCAGGTGTTGGAGTTAGTCTCTGATCGAGGTAGTAAACTACCGCTTGGTAAAAGCCTCATGACGAAAATCTCTGAGACTATTTACCGCGAGGGTGTAATGGTGCGAGTGTCTGGCAATAATATCATCTTGTCACCACCACTTATTATTAACGCTGGCCATGTTGAGACTATCGTCAAGGCTATCGATGTCGGCCTCGGTTCGATTCAATAAAAGAGGCTAGCTTATGTTATCTCCCACTATTCTGATTGTCGGTACAGCTGATACCAAAGCAGACGAACTCCTATACCTGAAGAAATGCGTGGAGCGAGTCGGTGGTACGGGTCGCATTATGGATGTTGGGGTGCTAGGCACCCCAGCCTTTGAACCGAACTATAGCAAGTTTGATGTGGCGATCGCTGCGGGGACAACGAACGAAGAGATTATCGCGCTCGGAGACGAGAATCGGGCGATGACCAAGCAAGCCGAAGGTGCCAGTAATTTGGCTCTGACACTTCAGCGCAAAGGCGAAATTAATGGCATGTTGGCCATAGGTGGTACCCTGGCGACAGATCTATCACTGGACGTTGCCTTGGCATTACCGCTGGGTTTTCCTAAGTGTATTGCTTCGACAGTGGCATTTTCGCCGCTGTTACCACCACAACGAATGGCCCCGGATGTCATGATGGTACTGTGGGCTGGCGGTCTGTTTGGTTTAAATACAATCTGTAAATCTGTGTTGAGTCAGGCAGCCGGGGCCATCGTCGGCGCGTGCATGGCGCGGGAGGTTGAGCAAAAATCGCTACCGATTGTGGGCGTAAGCTCACTGGGAAGCAGTTCACTCCGTTATATGCTAAAACTCAAACCTGCCCTAGAGCAGCGGGGATTTGAAGTGGCGGTATTTCATACCACTGGTATGGGAGGGCGAGCGCTGGAAGTATTGGCTGCTAGTGGTGAGTTGGCCGCCGTTCTCGATTTCAGTCTGGTTGAGGTGAGTAATCATGAAAACGGTTCGGTAGTGAGTGCCGGCGAGGATCGCATGGAAGCGGCCGTTTTAGCAAGGCTACCATTAATTGTTGCCCCTGGAGGCGTGAGCTTGATGGACTTCCAAACCTGGTCGCCGCCCGAGCAGAAGATCAATGGCAGAGATATACTCACACACAATCGTCTCATCGCCTGTGTGCAATTGACCGTGGAAGAGAAAGTTCAGGCAGCTCGTACTATAGCGGCGAAGCTGGATAAGGCAACCGGACCCTGCGCCTTTATTATACCCCTACATGGGATTGACGAATGGGACAGGGAGGGCGGCCCCTTCAATGATCCTGTTGGCCTTTCGGCCTTTTACGACACGCTTCGAGAAGGGCTGCACGATAACGTTGAGCTGATCGAAGTAGAAACGCATATCAATGACGATTTGTTTGTTGAAACAGCACTAGAAATTTTTGATGACTGGCTTGCACAGGGTCTAATTTCCAGGGAAGTGTAACCTCCCTGCGGTATTTTAGGACCGCTAAATATACTGCAAACTCAAGCCCTTAATTCATTTTTTGTATAAATGACTGTAAGTTTATTAGTATATGCGTTATTTTAAGTTAACATGTTAACAGCATGGGTTGCGCGCTCATGGCAGCGCTTACTGGATAGCCACTGGCGACTGAGGCAGGAGATTTTCCTCGTTCTGCGTTTTCAACCGAACAATCAATAAGAGATAAGTAATGCGATTTTTAACTTTTGAACGAAATGGCCAAGTATCCTGGGGCGTTATAACCGAAGAAGGCATCATTGACCTGGGGCTTCGGGTGGGCGGCGACTTACATTCGATCCTGAAAGACGACAGAGTTCAAGAGATGCAAACGCTGGCGGATGATATGCCTGCAGATTTTTCTGGCGATGATGTTCGTTTTCTTCCCCCGATCACCACGCCGGAAAAAATCGCCTGCGTTGGTGTCAACTACGCAAATCGTAATGCAGAATACAAGGATGGTTCAGAACAGCCGAAGTTTCCCAGTTTGTTTATGCGCACGCCAGATTCACTAACTGGCCATAATCAACCGTTGCTGCGTCCACCGGAAACACCGCAACTGGATTACGAAGGTGAAATCGTCATCATTATTGGTAAGGGCGGCAGACGCATCGCCGAGGAGGACGCTTACGACCATATTGGAGGGCTGAGCATAATGAACGAAGGTACATTACGCGATTGGGTGCGTCATGCAAAATTCAACGTGACCCAGGGCAAAAACTTTGTTCACTCAGGAGCCATCGGTCCGTGGATAGTCACCGCCGATGAATTCAGTCCTCAGCAACTGGAGAATATGCGGGTGACTACGCGGGTCAATGGCGAAGTTCGCCAAGACGATACCACGGCTAGCATGATGTTTCCCTTCCGCTATATCATAAGCTATTTCTCTACTTTCTTTCATCTTAAACCCGGTGATGTTATTGCCACGGGTACGCCGAATGGCGCTGGGGCCCGGTTTGATCCGCCAGTCTGGTTGATTCCAGGTGACGTTGTCGAGGTGGAGGTTGAAGGTGTTGGCTTACTGTCAAATGGTGTTATGGACGAGTTGGTATAATGGAAGATAAAAATCTTCGCGGATTTAAGTACTCTCTACCTATGTCTTTGCTGCGCGCGCGCGAAGCGGTGATGAAAAATTTCATACCTTCCTTACAGGAGCACAAACTCTCTGCGCCACAATGGCGTGTTATCCGGGCACTGCAGGAGGACAATGGTTTAGATATTTCTAAACTTTCAGTGCGCTGTTATTTGATGATGCCGAGCCTCTCCCGCATTATCAAAAATCTGGAGTCCCGCTCGCTAATAGAACGTACAACTAGCGATAGGGACCAACGTGTTTCAATTATATCTCTCACGAAAGGCGGAAGGCAGCTGTATGAACTGGTTGCGCCAAAGTCGGTTGAACGATATGAGTACATCACTAAAAAGTTTGGTTATGGCAAGCTGGAGCTCTTGTATGAATTACTAGCGGAGCTGGTAGAAAAAATTGATGAAGGTGACGAGTAATCGCGGCTAGCCGTAACAAACAGCAATTTGGTCACAGTAGTTATATTAGCGGAAAATGGCACAGCCCTAAAGCTCGCAGAATATTTCTGTACTCAATCTCGCTACCGCCGATACCATCACCAAGGTGTCATTCTGAATAATAGAAGATGCCCTTAAGACCGTCCCGGCGGCTCAGATTGTGCTGCCTAGTTGACGGGGAGACGGGAATATTAGGAGGCTGGTTCGACTAGGTAATGCTACACCAGGATCATCTGCATTTAATATGTACTATCAACGATTCTGCTCGACTACGCGATGACCTTTGGAATAGCCGGGGTCTTCAGGTCAATCAAGTCTGGTGCACTGATCGGACTTATTTCTCGATGCGCAAGGCTTCCTGGCATCTGGAATTCCAGAAAGGTATTGTCTTGGCGATGATTTAACTCTCTGGATGCCGCTCCTTGTATAGAGGCGCTGGAAGAATCGCTAGGAAGCTACGGCACACCTGAGATGTTCAATAGCGACTAGGGTTCTATGTTTACCAGTGAAGATATCACGGATGTGCTTAAGCACAATGGCATCAAATTCAGTATGGACGGAAAGGGACGATGGAAGAATAATGTTTTTATTGAGCGCCTCTGGCTCAGGTTGAAATACGGGGAGGTTTAGCTCAAAGCCTACAACAGTGTCGCCTAGGCCAGGCAGGATATCGACGACTGGCTGACGCTTATCAATGGAGGCTAGCTTGTGTAGGATGATATCCATCCAAGTCTATTATGACCGGCCCTCAGGTCTAACGATTGCAACATGAAACAAACTTGAGGATCTCACTTATAAAGGCTGACTCACTGTGTCAGGGATAGGATCCACTTCACAATCCAAATTCTAGTAACCCTGGCCTCGGCAAGCGCGATTACTTATCTCGAGATTGTGCAAATAATAACAGAGTAGAGCGTTCTCAGCCCAAACCGCTGAAAAGGTTCATTAGTAGATTAGGGCACTAAAACCTAACTCGGAAGGTATGATATGGGCATCTAAGGTGGGTCGTCACTAGTATCCGGCTTGTTCCAAATCTGATGTTATCTTTTTGAACTGGTTGGCCAGTTTCCGGGTTGCATTACTCAGTAGTGCGACATCTACCCCCACACCGACAAAGCACGCTCCTTTTTCCACGTAGTGTCGCACGAGTGATTGATCTACCGCCAAAATGCCGACCGCTTTACCTGCGGCGAGAATGGTCTTAAATCCGCTTTCAATGGCGGAAATCACATCGGGGTGCTCTGGATTTCCGATATGACCCATTGACGCAGATAAGTCAGAGGGCCCGAAAAATATCCCATCGATGCCGTCCACCGCCGCGATCTCATCAAGATTTTGCAGCGCAATTGTTGTTTCTACCTGTACGAGTAGGCAGATTTCTTCGTTGGCTCTGTGTAAATAATTGTCTACGCGATTCCAGCGCGCGGCCCGGGACATCGATGTCCCCAGCCCCCGAATTCCATCGGGGGGGTATAGCACATCCTGGACAAGTTGTTTAGCCTGTTCAGCGGTATCTACCATGGGTACCAGCAGTGTTTGCGCCCCAATATCCAGTAGTTGTTTAAGTAGAGCGGTACGCCCCTCGGCGGGGCGAACAATGGCGGGCACGTTATATGGGGCGATGGCCTGAAGATGATTATGTACATCACGCACACTGTAAGGTGCGTGCTCAGCATCGACTAATACCCAGTCAAAGCCCGCGCTGGCACCGATTTCGGCACAAATGGTGTCGGGCAGGCCCATCCACAATCCGTACTGCGGCTGGTCGCTCTTTAAAGCCTGCTTAAAGTAATTTATGGGTAGGTCCATGCTAGTTTACCTTGCTGAAAAGTGTTGCCGCTAAGGAAGCTTAGTTGCGCGAACTAAACGAAGTGACAGGAAATTCCGCCCAACGGACCATAGTCGGCGTGAACAGTGTCGCCGGCCTTGACGATGATGGGCCTGATAAATGAGCCGGACAATATAACCTGACCGGGCTCCAACGCGATGCCGTGTGGTGCGAATCGTTTGGCCACCCAGCATATCCCATTGGCAGGGTGGTTCAGAACACCGGCAGCCAAACCGGTCTCTTCCAATACTCCGTTGACATAGCAGAGCGCACCACACCATCGTAAGTCCATTTCTTGCGGCCTGATCGGGCGGCCACCCATAACGATGCCAGCGTTGGCGGCATTGTCGGCGATGGTATCGAAAATCTTACGTGTGTATCCGGTTTCCGGGTGAACCCGGTGGCTGCGCGCTGAGATCAGTTCCAGCGCCGGAACTACATAGTCAGTGGCGTTGAGCACATCGAACATAGTGACATGTTCACCCTCAAGGCGGTCTTTCAGGACGAAGGCAAGTTCTACTTCTATTCGTGGATCACTGAAGCGGGCCGTCTCGATATCAGCGCCATCCTCGAACACCATGTCATCCAGGAGCACACCGTAATCTGGTTGATCGATCTTCATGGTATTTTGCATGGCGCGGGATGTGAGTCCAATCTTATAGCCGATCACCCGCCGGCCATCGGATACTTTTCGGTCAACCCATTGTTTTTGAATAGCATAGGCCTCATCCATCGTCATGTTTGGATGGGTGAGCGTAATCGGGTCGATCTGCCGCCTGTCGATTTCTGCCTGGTGGAGATCGCTCGCGGCTTTGTTAATATCAGTATCACTTAACATAGTGTATGGCCTTTTTATGAATCCCTGCCCTGGCTATGGGAGATAGTCGCGGAGGTTGTTTTTATTGTACTTCAGTATGGTGGGTAATTCCGACATTTCGAAGGAGATCGCCAGCCCCTGTCGATCAGATAGCGGTTGCAAAACGGCACTCATGGCCTTGAAGATACTGCCAGCAGCCTCTTTTTTCGCCTCTTCTGATCGGCCTACACCGATTTTTATTTGTAGATGTAAGAAGCCGAAATTAGGGTTTCCGTCGGCGATTCGAAAGTGTTCGCATCGGTGGGCGCGGCAGCGAATTCCTGCCAGCGGAAACAACTCGGTCTCCACAGCCGCTTCGCTGAGTGTCTTAAGAAGCTCAGGAATATCAATAGACTCATCCAGATTAGCAGAGTATTCCAATATAAAGTGGGGCATCAGTGGTCCTCCTTAGCTTACTGGAAAGATAGCATTTATCTGGCCGGTGCCCGAACTACCGAAATAGGGTGTGACAACCTCTACTTTGCCCTGATATTTATCCCACCCGAGGCAGCCCAGTAGCATGGCTGTGTCATGCATGAATCCCTCGCCATGGCATTTATCCGCATACTCTGGCAACAGGGCTGTAAAGGTGTCCCATTCCCCGTTCTCCCACATCTTCACGACGCTCTCGTCCATTGCCTGTAAAAAGGGCGACCAGACCTTAAATGAGTACTGGTCTGTGACGCCGTTCTGAGCGAAGCGATGAGACAGTGAGCCAGAGGCGAATACGGCAACGTTCCCGTCGTAGTTTTCCTCGACGGCCTTGCGTACCGACTGCCCCAGCACTGCACTGCATTCCAAATCGTGCACTGTGCATAGAGCAGAGATAGAGATAATTTTGAAAGCGCGATCCTCGTTCATGTAGCGCATGGGGACGAGAGTTCCATATTCCAACGGAAGGGTAGTGTCGGAGTGCGCTCTGGTGTGTACGCCCGCTTTGGTGGCTGCCTGAGCGATACTCTCGCCTAGCTCTGGATTGCCGTCGTATTCGTAGTCCATATTTTTAATGAAATGGGGCAGTTCGTTGCTGGTGTAACAGCCCTTGAAGTGCGCCGCATTATTAATGTGGTAGCCAGAATTCACCAGCCAGTGGGTGTCGAAGACCACGATTGTATCAACATTTAGCTCGCGGCAGCGCCGGGAAATTTCCTTGTGCCCTTTAATTGCAGCTTCACGACAACCCTTATTCGGGCCGTCTAACTCGGAAAGGTACATAGATGGTACGTGGGTTATTTTTGCTGCTAAAGCGATGTTGCCCATAATGAATCTCCTTAATGTGAAATTGTGACTGTATGGCTAGCGCCCTAAAAGCGGGATCTTGTGAGTGCCGTGAGCAATACAGACATTCTTTGTTTCCATGTAGAAGTCGAAACTGAAATCGCCGCCATCGCGGCCGATTCCGGACATTTTGACGCCACCAAACGGCGAGGGGAGGTTGCGATTATTCTCTGAGTTTATCCACAGCATGCCAGATTCTACTTGTCTGGCCATACGCATTGCGCGCCCTGTGTTCTCTGTCCAGATATAGCCGGCCAAGCCGTAGATTGTATCGTTCGCAATATCAATGGCTTGCTCTTCGGTGTCGAAGGATATAACGGTAAGAACCGGGCCAAAAATCTCTTCCTGGGCAATGCGCATGTTGTTTGTAGCCTGGGTGAAAAGCGTAGGGGTTATATAGTTTCCGGCTCCTAAATCTTCTCTGCGCTCACCTCCCACAGCAATGGTCGCCCCCTCTTCTCGAGCAATATCCATATAGCTCATCACCTTTTTATAGTGGCCCGTATGGACAAGTGGGCCCACCTCGGTGTCCGGATCGAGCGGATGGCCAACTCGCAGGTTCTTTACCCGTTGCTGTAGGGCATCGATGAATTTTTGTTTAATACCACTTTGTATCAATAAGCGACTCGACGAAGTACAGCGCTGGCCATTGAGGCTGTAGATCATAAATACGACGGCATCCAGGGCACGATCGAAGTCGGCGTCGTCAAACACGATCACCGGGTTCTTGCCGCCCAGCTCAAAGTGTACGCGTTTTAATGTCTCCGCTCCCTGGCGCATAATATGGCTGCCAGTTGCTCCTTCACCCACCAACCCCACAGCTTTTATTGCAGGGTGTTCAGTGAGCCGTTTTCCGGCTTCTTCTCCGAATCCATTGATGGTGTTCCAAACCCCGTCGGGTAACCCTGCCTCTTTGGTAATATTAGCCAATAGCATTGCGCTCAAAGGCGTCAGCTCAGCAGGCTTGTGCACAACGGTGCAGCCAGCAGCCAGTGCTGGAGCAATTTTCCAGGTGGCGAGCATGAAAGGCGTGTTCCAGGGGGTAATAATTCCCACGGGGCCAATTGGGCTGCGAATGGTGTAGTTAGTGTGTTCTTTCTGATGGAGGGACAAACCATTTTGCGCTTCAGGAGCTTTGTCAGCAAAGAAGCGAAAGTTTGCTGCACCGCGGATTGCGGCTTGTTTCATGAAGCGAATAGGTTGGCCGCAGTCCATGGACTCCACCAGTGCAATTTCGTCGGCATGCTGAACAATTTTATCGGCAAATTGATTCAATATTTTCTTCCGTTCGGCACCGGGGAGGTCACGCCAATCGGCGAATGCGGCTTCTGCGGCTTCACAAGCTAGGTCCACATCTGCGGCTGTCCCTGTTACCACGGCACCCAAAGAGCTGTTATCGACTGGAGTTGTGTTGTCATAGGTGACAGCTCCCGCGGGCAACACTACTCGGCCATTAATGAAATGCCCCGTGGTCTTGGCTTTGAACGGTTGCAGATACTGATTAGCCCTGCTTATGTTTTCTGAAAATTCGGACATGAGCGCCTCCAAGGATTGAATAAAAAGAATATAACATGTTAACTAAAATATAAGCAAGACAATATCACGGCCAAAAAGATGCTGCCTTACGAGCTTAGGAGCACCCAAGGTGTAACGCTTACTTCGATGTAAATGATTTTAATGCTGACTACACGGGAGCTCGATACACTGCCTGGTTGTACGCTGCGGGAGTGTGTCGCCTAAGGGAGCATTACACTGAAGACATCTCCGCAGGGTATTTAACACGCACGGAGGGTTACTCATATTCGAGGTGCGCGCTGGCAGTTTCGGGATCGCAGTTTGCGGCGGGAAATTCACGTTTATCGGTGAGGTTGTAGACACCGTGTATGGAAAAAGGTCTCTCCAGATATACCGGGTCCTCTACCAGTGCTTCTACAAACATTCTGGTGCCGCCCAGTTTCCTGCCGTTGGTCAGCGTGTAGCGCTCCGTCAGCCTCTTTTGGGTGCTTGAATCTAGTCCATAATCTATACCCCAGCGAGTGGCCGGAAACCCGGTAGTTTCAACAATCAGGCTGCCAAACTCGTCAAATCGACCGCTGGAAAAACCTACCGGGTTGGATTTGTAGTCAGCCGGCTTTTTACGGCCATCAAGCCATATAACACGACGCTCGGTTTCCTTGCCTTCTGTTTGAACTACGATGCGATCCCCATGGCGAGTCCAGTTGCGGGCATACACATCGAAGATGATTTGCGGTGCTCCGTATTCCTGGCAGGTAAATGCGGGGTCATCTTTAGAATCATAGGCCGCGTAATTTTCTTGTCCTTTCTGTGACAGTGGCCATGGGTGGGTTAAGCCCATGCCCAAGACGAGGATTTCATCCAGAGTCAGGTAGTATTCCCAAGTACCGCTGAAATCCTTGGAAGTGGTTACACCGTATTCGCCGAACACATTTGTCTTTTCTTTGCTGGTAGCATCGCTTTCTGCGGCCACCACAGGCGCTGGGGTTTCTTCACCCCCAACGGGCGGAAGAGAGGTACCGTTGGAGAGAATTATCCGATTGTACAAACCCGATTTTTTCCCCGGGGGGCGCTGGGCATTTTTACGGTTGGGGAATACCTTAAACGTGACTTCGTCGCCGATTTTAACGGTATCTTCCATCCACCCGTTTTTGACCAGGTCGACGATAGCAGAGCCATCGAAGGCCCAGATTTCATTGACGCCTTGTTCATTAATTACTTCAAGAACGTACCTGACGTGTGGATTCCTCCATCGCATGGCCTTCACTGTGCCTTTGACGCTGATCTCGGTATCAAGGTCGTAGGCGGTGCGGGAGTGGTGAGCCTGGATGGTTGCCAGCGGGAGTAGCAAAAGTAGTAGTAGGAAGTGCTTGAGCATAATAAACCTCGCGTTAAATTTTTTATTGCAGGCCTGTGACGGGAGCTTGAGCGTGGGGCAAACCCAGTGGGCCGTTTACTTCAGTACGAGTAGATCCGTCTATTCGTACTCCAGGTGAGCACTAGATGCCTCTGGATCACAACTAAACGGCACGTATTGGTGCGCAGGCGCGAGATCGTAGGCGCCCCAGGTCTTGACTGGCGTACTCAGGTATACCGAGTCTTCTACCACCATTTCGAAAACCATACGGGTATGCCCGGTGAGTGGGCTGCCGTTAGTCAGGTTATAACGGACAACGACACGTTTCTGAGCGCTAGAATCAAGCCCGATAATGTTGCCCCATGGAGTGGAGGCATAGCCCGTAGTTTCTACTATTAGGGTACCATTTTCGTCGATGGTGCCTGTGGAGAAACCGATATCGGAGGGCACAAAGTCAGCGGGCTTTTTCCTGCCGTCCAGCCAGATAGTGCGACTTTGGTTTTCGGCTGACATCTCGGTTTCCACTTCAATCCTGTTTTCAAACCGTACCCAGTTGCGCGCCCAGACCCAGAAGACAAGCCGTGGATGGCCAAAATTAATACACTTATAGAACGGATCGTCCTTAAGAACAAAGTTGTTGACTTGATCTTGCCCTTTGGCAGAAAGGGGCCAGTGTCGCGGTGGATCAAAGCCGCCAGTTTTACCCTCTTCATTGTTGACGAAAAAATGCCAATTGCCACTAAAATCATGGGTGCCGGGAGTATTCATGATTTTGTCACTGTACTCACTCTCTCGCTCGGCTTCCTCATCACCCTCGACCTTAGGTGCATCTTCTGCCGGATTCGCATCCAGTACATTGCCATCGGCCTGAATGATGCGCAGCAGTAAGCCCGATTGTTTCTCAGGTGTCCGCGAGACGTTCTTGTTGTTCGGATTGCCGATCATGGTTACCGCGTCGCCAACCTGCACTGTATCTTTTCTCCAGCCGACTTTAACATAGGCAGAAACTGCAAAGCCCTCGAATTGCCAATTTTCCTTAACACCCTGCGCATTGACGGACTCAATTTTGTAGTAAGGGTGTGGATTTCTCCATAGCACTTTGGTCACAGTACCTTTGACAGATATTTCCTGATCTGAGTTATAAGGGGCTCTGGAATGGTGGGCTAGCGCCATACTCGAGAACAGAAAAATGCATAGTATGACTATTAATCGTTGCATGATAGTTCCTACTGGTTATTGTCTATATCGCCAAGGGTGTTGCAGAGGCGAACGACACCAGTGTATGCGTCATTGTCGACAAAGAAAACATCCCCGATCAATTATTTTCGCATCATAACTTGGGACGAAGGGGTTCAGGCAGCCATATATTAAATCGTTCCGTGATGCGAGACATTGCCGGCCAGTAGTTTTAACGTATTGAATTTAATCTAAACGGATTGGGCCGTAGGGCTATCGAGTTTACGTGGCCGAGTGTTCAGTGAGGGCTATCATTCTGTCCATGGAATCGACTATTTCACCGGCAGATTTTCGCAGTAACGCCAGATACTCCTTGGCCACCGTATCGTTAAAACAACTGGAGAAAACGGAGAGGCCTATAACGCCGATGACCTGATGGTCACTTTTAATAGGGATGGCCATATGAGTGGATTCACCACGTTTTCCAACCCGTAAGCCGTAGCCTCGATCTTTCACCTCGGCTATGTAGCGCTTTATTTTAGAATCGCTCTCAAGAATGCAGTCCTCCTGAAATTCCTCGTCACGAAGCGCTTGAAGAATGATCTGTAACTGGGTTTCTTCACAGAAACCTAAATACGCTTGTCCCATAGCGGTTTTAAATAAGTTAAATCGCTTATTAACAGTGGAACCCTGCATTACAAACTCTGAGTAAGGGCGGGTAGAATATTGAACAACAATGGTGTTGTAATCGAATATACCGATAGCGACGGGCCACTTAACCTCTTGGGTTATTCTTCTTGCCACCGGTGTGCCGACCTGTAGTAACCATGCCTCTTTACCGTAGCCTGAAGACAGTGACAGCACCTGATCTGTGAGCATATAGACACTGCGATCAATATCTTTCCCCACATACCCGCAACTTATCAGTGTAGCGAGTATGCGGTGTACGGTGGGCTTGGGCAGTCCGGTCACCCGGTGGAGGTCGCTAATTGTAGACAGTCTATGCTGGTTCATCGCACTCATGATTGACAGCGCTCTGGCAATTGGTTCAATCACATCGGGTGAGGGCATGGGGAAGGGGTTCTCGGTAGATAGTTAGTTAGGAAGGCCCTGTGCGTAAGGTTGAATAGTTCAACCAGTATAAAAAAAAATTTCTCAATATGGTACGCTTTTGTGATGTTTTTTACTCGAACAGCCTGTTTTTTTGCTCAAATTTAGAAGCGATAACTGGTTGAACGAGTGAAGTAGCCCGAGAAATTGCGGGTTTATTATTCCGCAAGACGAAACCCGAGGCTCGAATCATATATCCTTTATTAAACGGTGTGATTAAATGCCTGAGTAGTAGATGAACTTAGCCGGAGAGTATTTATGAAAACCACAACCCATGTGCTCACTTTTATGTGGTTGCTTGCAATTACTCTTTCAACGCATGCACACCATTCGGCAGTCGTATTCGATTTCGATAAAAGCATCAGTGTTACAGGTACCGTTACTCGGCTGTTATGGCGTAGCCCTCATGTCGCCATTAACTTGGAGCTGGTCAATGAAGCGGGAGAAACTGAGATTTGGAAGTTGGAATCTTATGCTATTAATGCACTGGTTGAGCGGGGCTGGAAAAAAACCGACGTCAAAAAAAGTGAGATTATTACCGCACAGATCAATCCGCTGAAAAATGGCAAGCCTGGAGGCGTATTGCAGTGGGTAACTTTAGCAGACGGACGAGTACTGCCGATTCACAAGGATTCACCGAACGGGAATAAGGCGATTAAGGTCAATGTCAGCACCCAGAGTACGCTATACGTCAGCACGGAGTCAGCCGAAGACGCAGCGGTGCGCCGTAAGGCTGTCCTGGAGCGGGAGAAAAAATGGCGACCAGCCACGCTGCCGCTGATGAATAATGTCGGTGGCCCGGGCGCGCTGGATCCAGAGGCACTCATCAAGAAGCGCTCGGCAGCACCTTTTGACATGACAGGTGTTTGGGAGTTCCGCGCCGAAGATGAGCGGGCAGACAAGTACGGTGTTAATCCCTGGGATTTCTATCCTATCCCTAAGCTTACGCCAAAAGCACAGGCCACTTTGGACGAATACCGCGCGGTGATAGCGCAGGGTAAGCGTGGTATGGATCCACATGCACGCTGTTATCCGCCGGGGCAGCCAGCACTGATGACTCGATTCGGGGCCTTTATGGCAATTCAGTTGCCCACCGCGGTCTATATTGTCCACCGTTTTAATAACAGCTTCAGGACTATTTTCCTCGATGGCCGCGGTCATGTTAATGAAGATATTCGTCAGGAAACCTATAATGGTGATGCCACCGGTCGGTGGGATGGCGATGCTCTCAATGTGGACTTAGTGGGCTTTGGCTCGCCAGAGCACTGGATTATGGATGGCATTCAGGTTAGCGAGCAATTTCGGATGACGGAGCATATCAGAATGTTGAATGAGGGCAGCACGTTAATGATTGAGATGACATTTGTTGACTCGGAGAACTGGGTGGGTGAATGGAAGCACACTAAATTCTATGACCGTCTGTTGAACATGGATATCGAAGAGGCGACCTGTATTGCCGAACTTGATAATTCGGCATTACCAGGAATGTGATTACCTGGTCCGTCAATCGATCGACGCTTTTGTTGTCATTGAATCCTTTATTTGTTGTGAGAAGTAACAGTTGAAAGATAGACTCGGTGGTGCCAAGTCCAACGCACAAAAAAGAATACTCTAGTCTTTTATGTTTCGTAAAGTGGAATGGGAATGTGTGTTTGTTGTGAGTTCAGAGCATTTGGAGGAAGATTTAGAAATCGTTAATTAAATAACTTATTAGGGCTCTATTGTGAAACTGGCAAGTATTTCATATCAAGGAATTGATCGAATTGTTGCGGCAATAGACGAACAACGTGTGGTGGACATCGTCGCAGCATTTGCCGCAGCATTCGATGATCGTGTCAGTGCTCCGGGTGATATGCTCGAGCTGCTACAAGGGGGAGAAGAAGTCTTGGCTCAGGTCTCGGAGGCGGTCGACGCAGTGCGAAAATCCCCAGATACCGTGGAGATGATTTTCCAGTCCGATGTATACTGGCACGCTCCGATTCGCAATCCAGGCAAGGTTTGCGGTATCGCGATGAATAACTCCGCCAGTAACAGTCGCAAGATCAGAGCACCAGAGCACCCCGCCTTTTTTCTGAAGCCAGCCTCGTGCCTGATTGGTCATAAAGAACCTATCGTCATCAGAAAATACTATGGCAGCGTACACCCCGAACCAGAGCTTGCGGTAATCATAGGTAAAGAGATGCGTGACGTGCCTGCAGTTGATGCGATAAATTATGTTGCTGGTTATACTATCATGAACGACTTGACTGGGAATGACATGCGTGCGGAAGACCTATTTCAGTATTGGGCTATCTACGCCAAAGAAGATAATCCCAATGAGACGAATCGAGTCGAGCAGCACCTCTCGTATGCGGGTCGTTATAAGGGTTGTGATACGTTTGGCATATTGGGCCCCTGGTTAGTTACTCGGGAGGAGATTTCAAACCCGGATGATCTCGCCGTTGAGTGTAGTGTAGGGGACGAAATGATCGCCGAGGATAGTACGCGATATTACAATTATAAAGTGGCTGAAATACTCAGTTTTATTAATCAGTTTCACACTCTGTACCCTGGCGACGTGGTGTCATGCGGTACGGCATTCAAACCTGTGAAAAACCAGAAATCTATTCACTGTGCTAATTTCCAACAGGTTCCTGGACCAGTGTCAGTATCCATTGAAGGTCTCGGTATTCAGGAGAATCCTGTTATAGTTGAGGACAGAGTGATAGGTGAATGGCGGTTGAATTAGAGGCCCTTGCCCGCCTTGAAGCTCGGCTGGCAATTGAAGATTTAAACACGCATTTTTGTCATTACCTTGACCACAACAAGGTCGATCTGCTGGTGGGTCTTTTTACCGCCGAGGCATACTACGCACACGGCAGTCGGGTGTCTGTTGGGGTTGAGAAGATTCGCAGTTTGTTTGATGCTCGTTTGAGTGCGGGTGTACGAACGGCGCGGCATATGTATAGTGGCCTTAAAGTTGAGCTAGTAGCGGCGGATCGAGCACGAGGCACGAGTGTCTGTATGACTTTCGCGCAGAATGCTGCTCCGCCGATCACCTCGGCAGTACCGTATCTGGTAGCGGATTTTTTTGACGAATATGTGCGCGAGGACGATGGTTGCTGGCGCATAGCAAAACGGCGTATAGAACGCATTTTTATTGACCCTTCAAACAAAGGCCCAGTTGGACAAACGAACAAGGGCTAGGCCTGCGATGGAGTACTTTTTGGCAGGAGATTGCAATGAACACAGTTCTGGTGTGTGCTTCGCACAGTCCACTTTTACATTGTTATAGTAAGGAACCCGAGAGCTGGCAGGCGCTCCAGGAAGCCTACATCAAAACTGCTACAGTGATTAGGACATTTGATCCGGAACTTGTGATCGCATTTGGCTCGGATCACTTTAATGGCTTCTTTCTGAAGATGATGCCGGCTTTCTGTGTGGGGGCTAAAGCTGAAGCGGCTGGCGACATTGGGGGCTATCCTGGTCCTC
Source organism: Halioglobus sp. (assembly GCA_028823475.1). Lineage (GTDB taxonomy): Bacteria > Pseudomonadota > Gammaproteobacteria > Pseudomonadales > Halieaceae > Marimicrobium. Next base: position 29,095 of record JAPKBI010000004.1, read on the forward strand.
TGAATGTACCTCAGGATATTGCATTCAGTGTTGTAGAGTTTCTACGGGACAATGATATTGATCCCGCGATTTCGTATCAGATGACGATCGATCACGCTTTTTCCCAGACGATTGTTGATATGTTGGGTGGCCTTGATAAACGGCCTGTCATACCCGTATTCATAAACTGTATCACGACACCATTCGTTCCTTTTAAGCGAAGTAGATTAATGGGAGAAGCAATTGGTCGATTTACCCAAACTCTTAACAAGCGTGTTTTGTTATTGGGGTCTGGCGGTATGTCACATCATCCCACTCGATACTATCCCGCTTATGGTGAAGGGGGAGAAAAGGTTCAGGCCTGGCAGCTCTCCGGTGGCGATGATCCATCTTCATTGACGCGGCCAGAATGGTTGGAGCGACTGGAGGTAATGCATCACGAAGGGGCCGATATGATAGCGCGAGGGGAGCGTACAGCAAAAGATATGCGCTTGAATGCAGAGTCTGATCGAGCTTTCCTTGATACTCTGGTATCTGGTGGACTTGAGGCTTTCGACACCTGGGACCAGTATAAACTGGTAGAAGAAGCGGGGATTGGTTCTATGGAATTACATACTTGGATTGCTGCCGCTGCTGCGCATAAAGCTGCTGGCGGATCAAATCCGGTGGTAGATATTTACACCATGGCCCCAGAGATCGGTATCGCGGCTGGTATTGTTCATGCCCTTTGATGGCTGAGGTAGAATTCTTTGATTGACAATTCACTATTGATCGCCGTCGCGCCGAACGGAGCGCGTCGTAATTATGCGGATCACCCCCACTTACCGATATCTCCCAAAGAACTGGCCTACACTGCAGCCAGATGCCTCGAGGCTGGAGCGGCCATGCTTCACTTACATGTGCGGGACGAGTGGGGTGGCCACACCTTGGATGCCAGACGCTACCGTGCAGCCTTAAAAGAAATTGAGAGCGCCGTTGGCGAAGATATGCTGATTCAGGTGACATCGGAAGCTGCCGGAGTCTATCGACCGCACGAGCAAGTGGCTGCCGTTCGAGAATTAGAGCCGCGTTGCGTGTCAATCGGGTTGCGAGAGATCATCCCCGATGATACCGCGATAGATTTTGGAGCCAGTTTTCTCGCGGAGCTACGAGAGCGAGCTTGTCTGGTGCAGTATATTCTCTATTCGGTAGAGGATATTCAGCGGTATCAGCGCTTCTGTGTCGAAGGGGTAATCCCGACGTCGGGAAATCTCGTTCTATTTGTACTGGGACGTTATGACAATCAACAATATCAGGAGAGTGCTCTACAGGAGTATCGAGCCGCTCTAACTCAGCCGGATAACTGGATGGTGTGCGCCTTCGGCAGCCAGGAACAGCGAGTTATGTCCCAGGCCATTCAGCTCAGTGGGCATGTCCGTGTCGGCTTTGAGAATAATATTTGGCTACAAGATGGCTCGCTTGCTGAAGATAATTCAGTATTGGTCTCTCTCTCTGCGCAGTCAGCTCGGGAGCAGGGGCGCAATTTGGCTACGATTAAAGACGCGGTCGCGATGTTTGGAACCTGATTGATCGAGGGATTGTTATGTCGACCCTAGTCGCTAGTGTGGAGTAACCCTCTGTAGAGGATCTAGATAGAGTCACTGATACTTTTAGAGGTGTCATAGTACCCGCCAGCGGCGTGGATATACTCGATGGTTTTAATGTGTAGTCAGTCAATTAGGTGAACCAATGAAAAAGTGAACAAGACCCACTTTTAGCCCCGAATTTAGACTGGAAGAATCTAAGTTAGTGGTTGATTAACATTACACCGTTAGTGCAACAGCTCAAGCCATGAACGTAGGCATTTCTACAATGGCCAAATGGGTCGCCCAGTTAAAACAGGAACGCCCTATGCAGCTGCCACGCTAAAATATGATGCCGTCACACAGCAAAGAGCGCGTGATAATTTAATCCAAAAGCAACAGTTGAGATCACGACTTATAGATCTTGGATGCTGAGTATTTAATGAAAACCTTCTTCCTAACCATCATTAGCGGACTAGCCTCGATCTTCTTCATCGTAATTTTAACTGCTACCAATACTTTTGCAGAAGGCTACGACCGCTCAGTATTCAACTTCCACAGCTACAAACCTGACACCTCCATAGGCTTCTACACTAACCAATCCTGTGACTTCATTAACATAGATCATGTGGTCAGCCTCAAGGATGCCTACGACAGCGGTGCGGCCTCTTGGAGCAACTCTAAGAAAAATCCTTCGCTAACGATAGGCTCGCTTCATGCGGCCGCGTGAACAGTTCTAAAGGCTCTGCGGGGCCAAGTGATTTCCTGCGTAGAAGCAATAATGGCAAGGGTTTGGAGTATAAGATTGTCAGGTTCTGTGAGTATGTGCAGAAGTATCGTGCGGTGAAGATTAAGTTTGGTTTGTCGCTTGAAGGCAATAATGCCAAGACCTTTACTACCTGTGGAATTAGTCTTTAAATGGTGGTCAGATATTTTTGGGGCGATTTAGAGTTTTATACGCATTCTTCGCCAGTTCAGATTCATTCCCGCTCATTAGTAATACTAGGTAGAGCAGGAGTCCCTTCTGACAAAAGGGGTGGTACCCCCGGGGTAGGGTCGGCGTATCTGAGAATTAGGGCTTTGTTGCAGGGTTTTTTGGTCATGAAAATAAAATATGACGGTACTTTTGACGGTATAAGTATTTAATAAAATTAAATTAAGTATAAATATCAATATCTTATCATCTATTATCAAGTCCGGCCCCGGCACCATAGATACACCTAACCCATTCTTTTACCTGTGTATTCTTGCAACTACACCGTTAGGGTAGACAATGCGGTATACACAAAATCACCCGCAAGACACATACTTATGAGTGGCTTAGTGAATATACATTTCATTGGATTTACTACTCATTTATCACAGGATGCTAAAAGAGTGGGAATTGCTATTAATACTATTGAAATGATTGCCAGCAGAGGTTTTGTTTAATTTTAAGCGTGCTAACATGATAGCTACTCATTAGAATAAGACCAACAAATGTCCCTAGACCAGCAGATAGACCAGCTAATAAACCCTCTTGCAGAGGGCTTATCAGACATTATTTTTTATCAAATAAATATCTTTGGGCAGGGCTTTCCACTCATTGTCTTATGGCTGGTATCAGCAGCGGTATTTTTCACCTGTTATCTTGGTTTTATTAACATACGCGGCTTCTCAAAAGCGATTAGCATCGTTA